>MOXJ01000031.1 GCA_002507565.1 Candidatus Reconcilbacillus cellulovorans | reverse complement strand
CGCGGCTTCCTTTTTGGGATTTGGGATGTGAGGTCTCTTCGCTTTCCGCCCCCGAAAATCCTGCCAAGGGCATCCCCTACTTAAACTTTACACGCTCGCTCATCACCGCCGCAAACCGGCTTTTGACCCGCGTAAACGTCGCCTCCTACTCCGGCCACATCAATCCCAGCGCCAGCCGAACCGACGTCAGGTCGATGTCGCCTTCCGCCAGTGAAAAAGGATCCAGAATATTGAATGTTTTTGGAAAATTGTAAAGGATCTATCATTTTTCATCAACTGCGAACCGTCTTACGAGGCAAACGCCTGACTCTCCCGACGCCGCCACCGTTTCTGCCATCAATCGAAAATTTAAAAAACGCGCCTACTCGTTGCTCGACTTGAGAAAAAGAAGTAAAATATAAAGCAGAACGACTGCGAAAGGCTTTACGATTGCCGAATGGAGTGACGCCGCATGCAGTTTTTGACCACTCGGGACAGCAAACATCTGACCGAACCGAAAATGGTCGATCTCGAAGATGTCCTATATATCGACTCCGACAACCGCAAGGTCGTTTTCCACACGCACGAGGGCAGCTTTTATCTCGTCGACATGCTGTCGGCGTTCGCGCGGCACCTGCAGCCGTACGGATTCCGCCTGCTCGACCGCGTCAACCTGGTGCACCTGAAAAAAATCACCCATTTCGACGAGGAACATCACAAAGTGTTTTTCGACCGGATCGTCACCAAGGACAGCCCATATGCGACGGTCTCATTCGCCAACGGCAAATCATATATCGACGAAATCCGGTACTGGATCGAACAAAACCGCAAAATGCAAAATCCTTAAATCTTTTATTGTCCCCTTTCTCGGCCGCTTTGTCAAGAAGAAATCCTGTACGCGAATTTTCGTACACGCAGCTCCCGATGTCGGGTATGCTGATCATAAATGGGCAAATCCGACAAAGCCGTCACAAGAGATTATCACAAGAGATAGATGAAGAAAAAAAACGACGGAGGGGCATCCGACAAGATGAACGAGAACGGGTTCGCTGCTCAGCATTTGGAGCTTGCCATTCAGACCGTAATTCATCGCTACAAAAACCGGTGTGAAAATCAGGAAAAGGAACTGTCCGATCCCGCCGTGATCCGCGAAATCGCAAGCGAAATCCGAAAAATGTCGGCCTGTTTCGATAAAGTGGCGCAATCGGTTCGCGAGGAAATCGACGGCATGCTCCTGCAATGAATCCGGCAAAACCGCACGTCACGCTTCTTCGAGCCGCTTGAACGGTTCTCCGACGATGCGGAACACGTCGTCCATGAGCACCGCCGCGCGCCGCTCCGCTTCGAACAGTTCGCGGATGAGCGAATGAAGCGTCACGACTTCGTACAGTTTTTCGATCTGTTTGGCCTCGTCCTCCGACGACTCTCCGGCGAGCAGTTTGGCCTGCCATTCGCGCTGCCGTGTGCGGAAATCGTTCAACATGCGCTCGGCGTCCGCATCCTGTCGGATTTTGGCGCGGACGTCGCGGACATGTCGGAACGGCTCGCTTTCCTGCAGCGCGCGCGCCAGTTCGTGAGCCTTGTCGTACGGATTGACCACTACCAAACCCTCCTTTTTCGGCTTAAAAAAACCTCCCGGCCGTCGCCAGCAATCCTTGCGCGAATCCGACAATTCCGCCGAGCAACGCTCCCAGCCAGGTAATTGCGCGCAATTCACGCCCGGCGATGTCGAGTATCAACCGCTCGATCCGTTCCGCCGGAAACCGCGCGACTTGCTCGGAGACAAGTCCCGCCAAATCGAGATCGCGAATGAATGCTTCCGCCTGCTCGCCGAACATGCGGACGAACCGCCCGACGGCGTCCGCCGCCCGCATCCCGCCGTCGCCTGCCGTTGTGCGGAACGCCGCAAGCAGCCGTTCGACCCGCACAGAACAAAGCCGACGAACGGCCTGTTCGGGAACCTCTGCGGAGTGAAGCCATCGACGGAACGCCTCGTCGGCGGGCAAGCCGGTCAGCTGTTCCAGCCAGTCGCCGACCGTCCGGTTTTCCCATTCGGCCAGACGCCGTTCGACGGCCGCGACGACCGCTTTTCGGACGTCCGCCTTATCCAGCCGGCTTTCGAGCCAACCGCCCAGCGCATGCGCCGCCTTGTCCGCGTCGAAGAGGGCTCCGGCCAGCGATCCCAACAAGCCGAACCGGCCGTACGACTCCGCGACGAACCGACGAAGAAGCGCTCGGCCTTCGGAAGAACGGAGCATGTCCCGCACCGCGCCGGCGAACGCTTCGGCCAACGTTTCCGCCAGGGCGGCGCGCCGCTGCTCGTTCCAGCCGGGAATCCACTCGGCCGGCGCGCGTTCCGCCACGCCGGCGGCGCTCCACCAAGCTTCCAACAGCTTGCGCGCGGCATCGACCAGGCGGGGTTCCCAATCGCTGCCCGCCAGGCGTTCGACCGCCTCGCCGATTGTCGCACCTTCGGCTGCCAGGCGCTCCAGCCGTCCGACCAAGGCGACCGCCCATTTTTCCCGGAACGACGCCTCCTGCAGACGGCCGACGATCCCCTCCGGCGTGATCAGGTAGTCGGCAACCATCTTACCGAGCGCCCTCGCGACATCGTCCCGCCTCTTCGGAATCAGCCCCGGCGTAAACGGCACGCGGACGCCGGCGACCCGCCACGGCCGACGCGGCCGAAACAACATCCGGATCGCCAGCGCGTTCGTCAGTCCGCCGATCGCCGCCCCGATCGCCAGCGACGTCAGGACATACGCCACTCGTTCATCCACGCGATTCGCCTCCGCTAATCATCCATTTTATCAAACTCCGAACGCCGGTTGAAGCGTCGACGCACGCCGCGGCACATTCGGCACGATCAAGACGGCCGGCGCGAGCCTCCCGAAGGTGCGAACGCCGGACAGCCGCAGCCTGCGCGCACCAACCCTTTTTCGTCCACATATCATGCAATATCCAGGGCGACGAGGGTGATGGCCCGATGGCCAGGACCAAAATCCGGATTTTCGTCTCGGAAAACGCCGACGACGACGTCGCGGCCGGAGAAAACGTGCTGAGATGGATCCGGCCGCCTACCGCCCCCGTGACGCTCCGCTTCGGTGCGTTCCGGCATACCGTGAGATTATCCGCCGGAGAGCCCGCCGACGGGCTCCGACTGCCCTCGACGACGGCCGCCCGCCTGGGGTTGCAGGCGGGCGTCCGGCTGCTTGCGCACTATCGGGCAGACACCCGTACACTGGCGCTCGGCCCCTTGATCGGCGTGCTGATCAACCGCGCGCAACCCTCGGACGAACTCCGCCTGTTCGGCGCAGCGACCGGTTTTTGCCGAGAATTCGCGGAAGCATGCCGCCGGTACGGCGCCTGCGTCTTTTTTTTCACGCCGGACGAACTGTCGACGACGACGGCAGTTGAAGGATGGAGCTGGAACGGAAGATGGCGTAAATCGGCGTTTCCGATTCCCGACGTCGTTTACAACCGGCTCGGTTCCAGACGGGCCGAAAACTTGCCCACGGTCAAAAATTTTTTGCGGGAAGCAAGAAACCGATTCGGCGTCGCCGTGTTCAACGCCCGCTTTCTGAATAAGGTGGAACTGTTCGCCGCCCTGAAGCGAGACCCCAGATGCGCCGGGTATCTTCCGGAGTCAGCACCTTGTCGAGATCTAGCGACGCTCCGGCATTTCTGCTCCAAATACCCGACCGTTTTCCTCAAACCGGTGCACGGCAGCCAGGGGCGCGGTATTATGCGAATCACGCGGTCGCGGAACGAGTATGTCTGTGAAACGACCTTGCTCGCCGGCGTGCGCAGGCGATCGTTCCCCACGCTGGCCGATCTTTATCAAGCGATCTCCGGAACGCTGAAACGAAGGCCGTATCTGGCGCAACAAGGGCTTCGCCTCATTTCGGCCGACGGCCGGCCGATCGACATGCGGGTGCTCGTGCAGCGTGAATCAGACGGGCGATGGTCGATCACCTCAATCGTCGCCCGGATCGCAGGCAACCGGCAGTTCGTCTCCAATCTCGCGCGCGGCGGCGTCATGTGCCGGCTTCGCGAAGCGCTCGAGCGGTCCGACCTTCCGACGGAGCGGCGCGTCGAAACGGTCGCCCGGCTCCGCAAGGCAGCGCTCGACGTCGCCCGCGGCGTCGAACAGACGATCAGCGGCCACTTCGCGGAACTCGGCATCGATCTCGGCGTCGAGCCGAACGGCCGCGTCTGGTTGATTGAAGTCAATTCCAAACCCGCCAAAACCGTCGGAACCGACGCGCCGTCGTCGCCTCTGCGCATCCGCCCGTCGACGCACCGGACCGTCCGCTACGCCATACGCCTGGCCGGTTTTTGACCGACGGCGGCGAACGAACGGGAGGTCGCATCCATGATCCGCGCGACGAACACCGGCCGGCTCGGCATCATGATTGGCGACGGCAACCGGACGCCCCCTTCGCCGGCACCCGCCGCCTATTTCCGAAAGTTGAGCGAACTCGGGCCGTCCGTCGGTCTGGACGTTTTCGTTTTCTCTCCGCTGGAAGCGGACTGGTCCCGACGGTGCACGACCGGCTACCGCTGGCGCCCCGACCGCGGTGAATGGGAAAAAGCGTCCGTACCTTTTCCCGACGTCGTCTACGACCGAAGTTTTTACAAAAGCCGGAACGCGCATGCCGAGCATCAGCAGGCCGCCCGCCGGCTGCTCCGCGAATCCGGGGTCGTCCTGCTAGGCCATCAGCTGACGGGCAAACGCGACGTCATCGCCGTTTTATCGCAAGACCCGGAACTTGCCGTCCATTTGCCACCGACGGAAACGCTCGAAGATCCGCAACAGGTCGTCGAACGGCTGAAACAGACGCCGGCCGTTTTGTTGAAACCGGAAAACGGCAGCTGCGGCCGAGGCGTCCTATGCATTCGGCCAACCGCCGGCACCGGGTACGAACTGCGCGGCCGAAACGCCCGCAACCGGATCGTCTGCGCCGAGGTGCACGACCGCAGAAGCCTCGTCGTGGCGATACGCGACTGGGCGCGCAGACGTCCGTTTCTGATGCAGCCTTTTCTGCTGCTGGAAACAGCGGACGGAAGACCGTTCGACCTGCGCGTCCTCGTCCAGAAAGACGGCCGCGGCCGATGGCGAATTTCCGGTATTGCCGCGCGCATCGGCCGGCCCGGCGGCGTCACGTCGAACTTACACGGCGGCGGCATCGCAACGTCGGGGGCGGCACTCCTGGGGAAAGAATTCGGGACAAGTGCGGAAACGCTACTCGGGCGGCTTCGTTTTCTGGCCGTCCGCACCGCCGTCGCGCTGGAATCCGGATTCGGCCGGCTGGCAGAACTTGGGCTCGATTTCGGCATTGACCGGAGCGCCCGCATCTGGTTGCTCGAAGCCAACTCCAAACCCGGCCATTCCGCCTTCGTCCGGCTGGCCGGCACAGGCGCCGATGCAGGCGCCGACGTGGAAATCGGGGCGAAAGGCGGCGACGGTGCGCCCGAACCGTGGCTCCGGCCGATTTTCTACGCGCGAACGCTGATCGACCGCTTGCAGGGGGAGGAAACCCGATGAGTCTGGCAACCTGCATCCTTCAGGCGACGAGCAAAACGGAACGGGTCGCGACCGCTACCCGGCCGCTTCTTAAAGCGCTCGGCATCGCCCGGGCGAACGGAACCGTCAGACTGAAACTCGGGTCCGCGTCCGTCGTCCTGCCGTTCCGGGCGACCGGAGGCAAAACCGCCGTTCTCCGCGTTCCGCAATCCGTCCGGACGGAGCTGTCCATTCCTCGGACCGGCCGCATCTTCGTGCGTTATGAACCGGAAACGCGCACGATGCGCCTTGGTCCGCTGATCGGCATTTTGACGTCGGACAGCTCGAGCAGACCGTCCTCCTTGCTCGTACGAACCCATTTGGCCTACGGCTCCGACAAGGCGTTCTGCTTCGCGTTCTCCCCGCGCGACGTCGATTGGGAAAAACGGACCGTCACCGGCAGCTTCCGCACGGCCGACGGCGGCTGGGCCAGACGTACTGTTCCGCTGCCCGACGTCGTCTACAACCGGATGACACAGCGCAAAGAAGAAAAACAGGAACCAATAAAACGCTTCAAAGAACGATTTATCGAACAAGGAATTCCGATCTTTAATTGGGGTTTTTTTGATAAATGGGATGTCTATAAACTTTTAGAAAAAGAAGATATGGAACAGCTCATCCCCGAATCATATCTCAATCCGTCCGCCGACACGCTTCGATCCATGCTGGAACGTTACCGGCTCGTTTACCTGAAACCGACCGGCGGCAGCCTTGGCCTCGGTATTTACCGGATCGCTTGGCACCCGCGTTCCGGCTACTGGGTCCGCTACCGTAGGGGAAACAGAAACCGCCTTTTGCGGTTTCCGCATTTTTCGGGCCTGACCGCGATGCTCGGCCTCTCCCGCGGGAAACTGCGCCATTACATCGCCCAGCAAGGCGTCCGGCTCATCGAAATCGACGGAAGTCCGGTCGATTTCCGTTTTCACATGCACAAAAACGGCGATAACCAATGGGTCGTCTCCGGTATCGGCTGTAAGCGGGCCGGCCGCGGCAGCGTGACGACCCACCTTCGAGCCGGCGGCCAGATTTTACTTCCGGAAGAAGTGCTCAGGCGCGCGTTCGGAGAACAAGGTGTCCGCATGCTGGAGTCAGCCAAACAGACCGCCATCCGGCTTGCCGAAACGATCGAACGCAAGTGCCGGCGTCCGCTCGGCGAAATTGGCTTCGACCTCGGAATAGATAGAAAAGGGAAAATATGGATGTTCGAAGCCAACGCCAAACCCGGGCGGTCGATTTTCAAACATCCCGCGCTGAAAGCCGACGGCCGCGCCGCACTCCGGTACACGTTCGAATATTGCTTGTACCTCGCGCGTTTCCGGAGGCGGAAGGAGGCGTGAAACATGAGCGGATCGCGTCCAACCGTCGGTATTTTGACGATGCACGACGAGGTTTGCGGCTTTCGCGGCAACCGGAACAATTTCGTCGACCTAATCCGGACGGGGAATCGAATGGGCGTCCGCATCGTCGTCGTCACCGAACGCGATTACCGGCCGTTCGCCGCGAACATCACGTGTCACGTCTACGATGAGGCAACCGGTACGTGGAAAACGGAGCAGCTGCCGCCGCCGGCCGTCGTGTATAACCGGATTCCGAGCCGCAAGGACGAGGCGCAGCCGGAAGTGAGCAAGCTCATCCGGGAAGTGCTGCGGGATAAGCGCGTTCATTTGTTCAACCCGTTTTTCTTCAACAAATGGACGCTCTACGAATGGCTCGGTCGATCCAAAACGACGCGCCGGTACGTCCCCGCCACTTGCAGATTGGACGGCCCGAGGCGGCTAAAGTCGTTTCTGTGCCGGCATGCGAGCGTCTACCTCAAGCCTGTTCAAGGCAAAGCGGGCAAAGGCATCATGAAAGTGTTCCGGATCGGCGATCGGGCGGGCGCATCGCCGAAATATGGGTTGATTTTCCAAGAGGAAAAGAGGGGAAGCCGCTGCGAAGCTACCGATTTCGAAACGGTCTGGGAACGAATCCGCCAGATTGTCGGCGAAGAGGAATACGTGCTGCAACAGGCGGTCGGGCTTGCCCGCCGCCGAGACCGCCCGTTCGACCTGCGCGTGCTCGTACAGAAAAACGGCCGCGGCGTCTGGAGCGTCACCGGCATCGGCGCGCGCGTCGCGGGAAAAACGAGCATCACGACGCACGTTCCGCGCGGCGGGACGATCGAAAAACCGGAAAAACTGCTCGCCGGCGTCTTCGGCGCCGCGAACGTCCGGTCGCTGGTCGGCCGGGTGCGCAAGGCGTCTCTCGAAATCGCCGCAGCGATCGAAAAGCAGTCCGGCTATCGGCTCGGCGAGATGAGCCTCGATCTCGGCATCGACGCCGGCGGCCGCATCTGGTTTTTCGAAGCGAATGCCAAGCCGATGAAGTTCGACGAACCGCACATCCGCCGCAAATCGCTCGAGCATCTCGTGGAATATTTCCTCTATCTTTCGAAACAGACGAAAATGAAAAAGGGCGGACGTCCGCCATGAAAACGATCGGCATTTTGACCCTGGAAGAAACCCCGTCTGCCAGTTCGGAGGAGTGGACGTATTTCCGACGCCTTTCCGAAGCCGGCCGGGAACTCGGCGTCCGCGTCGCCGTTTTTGCCGCGCACACGCTGAACTCGCCCGATACGCTGGCGGTCGCCAGGCTCTACGATCCTACGGCCAGGCGCTGGCTGTCGTTCCGAATGCCGCTGCCGACCGTGCTATACGACCGGTGCCGGTTCGAGCGGTCTTCTCGTTTTCGGGCCTACCGCCGGTTTCGGCGTGACTATTCGGATCTCATCTATTTGAACCGCCCGCTGGCCAACAAATGGGCGATCCACCGCTTGCTGTCCGCCGACGCCGATATGGCGCGCCGTCTGCCTCCTGCCCGGCTCTATCGCGACGCGCGGGACGTTCTTACGTTTCTTCGTGCGGACAACGCCGTTTATTTGAAACCGATCAACGGCACGGGCGGCCGCGGCATTTTGCGCGTCAAACAGCTCGCCGCCGACGTCTGCCGGATCGAAGGGCGCGACCGCCGGCGCCGCATCCTGACGCCGATCCAATGCGCGGTCGCGGAACTCGGTTTCCGGATTTCACGGCTGAAAGCAGGCGGCCGCTACTTGGCTCAACAGGCCATCCGCACCGAGCTGACGGACGGCCGCGTTCACGATTTCCGAATGCTCGTCCAAAAAAACGGTGATGGCCGCTGGAGCGTCACCGGCTGTGCAGCACGAATCGGAGCGCCCGGCAGCGTCACCGCCAACTTGCACGGCGGCGGCACGGCACGCCCCGCCGAAACGGTGCTGCGCGAGCGATTTCATCATTCATCCAGGGTAAGTTCCATTATGGATGAAATGGAAAATACAAGTATGATCGCGGCTTCTCTTCTGGAGAGACGATACGGCCGCCTTTGCGAACTCGGCCTCGATCTGGCCGTCGATCCGTCCGGCCGCGTCTGGCTGCTGGAAGTCAATCCGAAGCCGGGACGCGACATTTTCCGGAGAATCGGCGACCTGCACGCCTACCGGACGGCCGTGCGCCGACCGCTGGAATACGCGCTGCGACTTGCCGGAAACGGAGCGGCCGGCGACGGCTGAAGCGCGTCCCCGCGTTATCCGCGGTCGCCCGCAGGGGTAGTGCCGATAAACGCCCATGCCGCGTCGGGGCCGGACGGGCGGACGCTGCCGCCTTTCGGTTCAAGACTGAGCGCGACGCCTTCGGCCTGCCGGACCGTTGCGCCTTGATACTGCAAGTACGCCTTGCCGTTCAGCCAGCGCAGCACGCCGGCGCTCCGGCGGTCCGCACGGCGGGGATCGCCGCCGAGCACGAGCCACGCCTGGTAATCGCGGCCGATCGCCGCTTTTTCTCCGTCGACCAGAACGAGCAGCTCATCACCCGCCTTGTCGACCCAGACAAACCCTTTCGCCCGGTCCGATGCCGCCGGCGTTGACGTCTCGGGGGCCACCAGCGCGTAACGCTGAGTATGCGGACGCGCGGCGATGTCCATCATCCGGATGACGTCGCCGTCCGCGAACACGGTACGGCTGTCGCCCGGCCATCCGTCGCCGTCGCCCGAACGGAACGCGCCAGCCGTCATCCAGGCCGCAAACGCGAACACGACGAGCACCGCCGCCGCGGCCGCCTGCATGTTCCGCGCGCCGAACCGCAAGCGCCAGCGGTGAACGGTCCAGGCAGACCGGAGCCTTCTTTTCAGCCGAGGCCCGGGCGCAACCGGCTCCGCCTCCAGCAAATCTCGCCACTGCCGCTCCAAATCGCGACATTTCGGGCAGTAAAGAAGATGGGCGGCCGTCCATTCGCGTTTCCAGAAAGGCAGACGCCCCAACAACCCGTCGATGATCTCCGATTCGGAAGGACAACGCGGGCCGCGCATCATCGATCCTTCCTTTCCGCTCCCAGTTCCTCGCGCAAACGGCGCAAACCGTAACGGACGAGCGATTTGACGGTGCCGAGCGGCCGATTCATCGCCTCGGCCAGCTGTTGTTGCGTCATGTTTTCAATAAACATGCCGTAAACGGCGGTGCGCTGCGCCTGCGGAATGCGGGCGAGCGCCCGGAGCAATCGATCGCGTTGCCAGCCGACCATCGCGACTTCCTCGACAGACCCCTCGGCTTCCATCTCGCGGAGCCGACTTTCCGCCGTGCCGCAAGACGCAGGCAGCCACCGCTTCCGCTTGCGAAGCCGATCGAACGCCTTCGATTTCGCCTTAACCGCCAAAAACGCTTCCACGCTTCCGCGCGAAGGATCGTACTTCTCCGGATGGCGCATCAGCTCGACGAATACGTCGTGGCAGATATCCTCGGCCTCCATCCGGTCGCCGGTCAGCTTGAACGCGATGCGGAACACCAGCGGCACGTAGCGCTCGTAAAACGATTCGAACGCCGCTTCCGAACCGCTGCGCAGCTCTTCGATCAGCCGTCTCGGATCCGGGGTTTGTCTCACGATAACCCCCTCCTTCTTCTACACTTACCATTATGAAACGCGGCGGCAAAACGCGTCAATCCGTAAACTCATGATAAAATGGAAACGGCGGCTTTTCAGAAGGAGGGATGACCGTGAGAATCGGTATTCTCGCGCCGATCGCTTGGCGGACGCCGCCGCGAAAATACGGCCCCTGGGAGCAGGTATGCGCTAATCTCGCCGACGGGCTCGTCGCGCGCGGGCATGACGTCGTCCTGTTCGCGACGGGCGATTCGCAGACGCGCGCAACGTTGTCCGCCGTCTGTCCGGAACCGCTCGGAGAACATCCGGAGCGGCCTTCCCGACCGTGGGAATTGATCCATATCGGCCACGCGCTGCACGAAGCCGACCGAATGGGCCTTGACATCCTGCACAATCATATGAATTATTTGCCGCTGCCGTTCGCGCGGCTGATCCGCACGCCGGTCGTCACGACCCTACACGGTGCGGCTCTCTTGGAAGCCGATTCGCGCGAGGCGTTCCGGCAGTTCGCCGACCTGCCCTACGTCTCGATCAGCTACGCGGAACGGCAAGGATGCCCCGAGCTCCGCTACGTCGCCAACGTTTACAACGGCGTCCGCCTGGAACAGTTCGATTTCGTCGAACGGCCGGGAGAGTATCTGCTGTTCATCGGCCGCATCTGTGCGGAAAAAGGCGCCGATCTCGCCGTCGACATCGCCCTGCGGTCTGGCGTGCCGCTTGTCGTCGCCGGCATCGTCCCCGACGGCAACCGCACTTTTTTTGAAACGGTCGTCCGCCCGCGCATCGACGGTCGGCACGTGCGGTTCGTCGGCGAAGTCGGCCCGCAAGAGCGCAACCGGTTGATGGGCGGCGCGCTCGCGCTGCTGCATCCCGTCCGCGCTCCGGAACCGTTCGGCCTCGTCATGGCTGAAGCGATGGCGTGCGGCACCCCTGTCATCGGTTTTAACCGCGGCTCTGTGCCGGAAGTCGTCGAACACGGCAAGACGGGTTTCGTCGTCTCGACCGTCGAGGAAGCGGTCGAAGCCGTCGGCCGGTTGTCCGCTGTCCGCCGGCACGATTGCAGGGAACGCGTCGAACGGCTGTTCACCGTCGAGCGGATGGCGGAAGGGTATGAAGAGGCGTACCGGCGAGTGCTCGAGCGGTAGACGGAATCGGATCAATGGTATGGTATAATAACTTCCGAAAACCATCTCGACCGTCTGCGCGAACCGCCGTCGACTGTCGCGCAAGTGCCGCAGACCGCCGTACAAAAATGCAGCAGACTTGTGGCACAAAAAAGCGGAGGTGTCGTTCCGCCGTGATTTTCGGTCTTACCCGAGCAGGCGTCGGTTTCACCGGGCCGATCGACGCGTTCGCGGCGAAAGCGGCCGAATACGGCTTCGGCGCCGTCGACGCCTCCGGCGACGAACTGCTGCGCTGGATCGGTGAAATCGGCGCCGATCGCGCCGCCGCGCAACTCGGCCGCCTTGGCGTACGCATCGGCTCAGTCGGGCTTTGCGTCGACTGGCGCAACGACGACGCATCGTTCCGCGAAACGCTCAAGCGACTGCCGGCCGAAGCGGACGCCGCTGCTCGCCTCGGTTGCACCGCCTGCTGCACTTACATTTTGCCGTCCGTCGACGAAAGTCCTGCGCGCTTTCTGGCTCTAGCCACCCGGCGGCTGCGCATCGTCGCCGATGTTCTTGACGCCTACGGGCTGCGCCTCGGCCTCGAATTTGTCGGCCCGATGCATTTAGCGCTGCGATGGAAACATCCGTTCATCCGGACGATGGCCGAGACGCTCGACTGGATCGCGGCGATCGACAAACCGAACGTCGGACTGTTGCTCGACAGCTTTCATTGGTATACGACCGGCGGGACGGAAGCCGACCTGTTGTCGCTTCGTCCGGAGCAAATCGTACATGTCCACCTGAACGACGCCCCGGCCGTCCCTGTCGAACAAGCGCGAGATGACGACCGACTCTACCCCGGCGAGGGCGTCATCGATCTCGCGGCGTTTCTGCGCGCGCTTTACCGGATCGGCTACCGCGGCGTCGTCGCGCAGGAAGTCCTTCGGCCAGAAATGCCGGAGTCGGATTCGTCTTCCGCGTCCCGGCGATCCACCGCCCCGGTCGACCGCGATCCGGACGAGCTATTTCGCCGGTCGGCCGAAGCGTACCGCCGCGTATTTGCGGCGGCCGGACTATGGCCGCCGGCGGCCGGACGGCGTCCGAACAACGAAGGAGGTGAGTGACGATGCACAATCTTCCCCGAAAATGGCTCGGTCGTGCGGTTGCAGTGACCGCCGTCGCGTTGTCCGCCGCCGTGTTGTTCACCGCGTGCGGCCAAACCGGCCAAAAAGGCAATACCGGCAGCCCAGCCGCACAGCCCGGCGGCGCCGCG
Source organism: Candidatus Reconcilbacillus cellulovorans (assembly GCA_002507565.1). Lineage (GTDB taxonomy): Bacteria > Bacillota > Bacilli > Paenibacillales > Reconciliibacillaceae > Reconciliibacillus > Reconciliibacillus cellulovorans. The sequence goes on along the minus strand of MOXJ01000031.1, from coordinate 20,173 downwards.
CCGGCTGGCGTCGAAACCATTTACAAAAACAACTGCATGTCGTGCCACGGCCAAAACCTCGAAGGCCGCGTCGGTCCCGATCTGCGCAAGATAGGCGACAAGTACGACCGGGCGCAAATCGCCGCCGTCATCCGCGACGGCAGAGGCGGTATGCCCTCTTTCAAGGGACGGCTGTCCGACGCGCAGATCGACGAGCTGGCGGGATGGCTCGCGGACAAAAAATAAAACCGGCGCGCCGGTCAGGCGCGCTTGATTTTTGGCCGCATCAAAATGCCGTGTTTAGGTGAAAAAAGAAACGCCAGCGCCAAAGCCAAACCGGCGACCGTCACCATGCACCCCGCCGTCGACGCATCCAACGCAACCGACACGCCGTATCCGATCGCGGCGTCGGCGACGCCGATCGCCATGCCGAGCCCGATCATGCGCGCCAGCGAATCGGTCAGCAGATAGGCCGTCGCCGGCGGAAGCACGAGCATGCCGACGACGAGCACCGCGCCGACGCTGTCGAACGCGGCGACGGTCGTCAGCGAGACGAGCGCCATCAACAGATAATGGAAAAACGTGACCGGAACGCCCAGAGACGCCGCCAACAAAGGGTCGAACGAACACAGCTTAAACTGTTTGTAAAAGATCGCGACGACCGCCGCATTCAGCGCGAACGTCGCGCCGACGAACCAGAGCGCGCGCGGGCCGAGCCATTTGCCGAACAGATGCAGCTCGTCGTAGGGCACGAACACGATTTCGCCGTACAGCACGTGTTCGAGATCGAGGTCGATATGCCGCGCAAACAAGCTGACCATCAGCACGCCGGCGGCGAACAGCGCCGTAAACACGACGCCGGTCGCGGCGTCTTCCTGCACGCCGGACTGCCGCAGCCACTGGATACAAAAGACCGCGAGAACCCCCATGAGCGCCGCCCCGGGCAACACGACGATCGGATCGCGCGACCCGCTCGCCAGAAACGCCGCCGCGATGCCGGGCAACACCGCGTGGCTGATTGCGTCGCCGACCATCGCCATCCGCCGCAACACGAGAAAACTGCCGAGCAGCGAACACGACGCCGCAACGAGACCGCCGGTCAGCAGGATGATCAGATCGCTCACGGCTTTTTCACCCCTACGGCCGCTCGTCTGAATTCCGCCCGCGTCATGCGCCGCTGCACGAAGCGCCGGACCGCCCGCGCCAAAAGCCCGCGCCGAGGCGAAAACAGCAGCGACAAGACGAACAATGCGCTGGCGGCCAGCACGGCCAGCGCTCCGGTCGGCAACTGGTGCGAAAACGTGCCGGCATATCCTCCCGCCCAGCCGCTGACGGCGCCGAATACGCCGGCAAGCGCGACCATCCGCCCGAACCGTTCCGTCCAGCATCTCGCCGCAACCGCCGGCGCGATGAGAAATGCGGACATCAGCACGACGCCGACCGCCTGAATGCCGGCGACGACCGTCACGACGACGAGCGACATGAGCAACGCGTCGATCCGCCCGGCCGAAAACCCGATACTGCGCGCGAACTCCGGATCGAACCCGGTCAGCTTGAATTCTTTGAAAAACAGGACGCCGGCCGCCAAAACGACTGCCGACAGCGTCGCCATCGCCCGCACGTCGCCCGCCGTCATCGCCGCCGCCTGTCCGAACAGAAACGCATCCAGTCCGCTGACGTTGCCTCCTTCGCCGCGCTGGATGAACGTCAGAAGCACGACGCCGAATCCGAAAAACACCGACAGCGCCGCGGCCAGCGCGGTATCCGCCTTCAACCGCGAACGCCGGACGAGCAGTCCGACGCACAACACCGCCGCCCATCCCGCCAGCGCCGCTCCGACGACAAACGCCCAGACCGATTTTGCACCGATCGCCATGTAGGCAAGACAGACTCCCGGCAACGCCGCGTGGGCGAGCACGTCGCCGGTCAAGCTCTGTCTGCGGATATAGGTAAAACTGCCGATGACCCCGCCGGACAAGCCGAGCAGCATGCAGCCGAGCAACACCCAGCGTACGTTCGGATCCGACCAGACGTCCGACAGCGGCATAGCCGCTCACCCCTCTGCGCGCGCCGGCGCGCCGTTTTCGCGGAACACCGCCAGCCGTCCGCCGTATGTCCGCTGCAAGAGCTCCGGCCGGAACACCTCGTCCGTCGGCCCGGCGGCGACGACTTCGCGGTTCAGCAGGACGACCCAGTCGAAATAGTCGCGCACCGTCGACAGATCGTGGTGCACGACGACGACCGTTTTGCCCCGACTTTTCAGCTCGCCGAGCAGACCGACGATCGCTTTCTCCGTCGCGGCGTCGACGCCGGCGAACGGTTCGTCCATCAGATAAAGCCGGGCGTCCTGCGCCAACGCTCGCGCGAGAAACACGCGCTGTTGCTGGCCGCCGCTCAGCTGACCGATCTGCCGGTCGGCATACACCGCCATGCCTACTTTTTCCAGACATTCCATCGCAATTTCGCGTTCTTTTTTACCGGGCCGGCGAAACCAACCGAGACGGCCGTAAAGCCCCATCACGACGACGTCGAGCGCGTCCGTCGGGAAATCCCAGTCGACCGATTCGCGTTGGGGTACGTAGCCGACGAGCCGCCGACATTTGCGGTACGACATGCCGAAAACGAGCACCTCACCCGACAGCACGGGAATAAGCCCGAGCACCGCTTTCAGCAACGTCGATTTTCCTGCGCCGTTCGGCCCGATCAGCCCGATCAGCCGCCCTTCCGGCAGTGCGAGATTCACGCATCGAAGCACAGGCTCGCCGCGGTACGCCGCCGTCAAGTCGCGGACGACGAGCGGCGAAGCCTCAGGCTCCGTCTCCGCGGCCACGTCGCCCGGTGCAACCGTTCCCGATTCCGTCGTCGTCATTGTCGTCCCCCCCAAAACACGCGGCGAGCCGTCACTTCAACGCGTCGACGATCGCGTCGACGTTATGCCGGAACATGCCGACATACGTACCTTCCGGCGTCCCTTCCGGTCCCGTCGAATCCGAATAGAGCGAACCGCCGAGCACGACGCGGTGCCCCAGCTCCGCCGCGCCTTCGATCACCGCGCGGATGCGGTCTTCCGGAACGCTCGTCTCGACGAACACCGCCTTGATGCCGCGGCGCACGAGCATGTCTCGGAGATCGGTCACGTCTTTCGTGCCCGTCTCCGCGGCCGTGCTGACGCCCTGCAACCCCCTGACCTCGATGTCGTAGGCGCGTCCGAAATACTGGAACGCGTCGTGCGCCGTCACCAGCACGCGGCGTTCTTTCGGCACCGACGCGATCCGCAGCCGAGCATACCGGTCGAGCGCTTCAAGCTCGGCTCGATATGCCTCGGCGTTGCGCCGATACACATCCGCGTGCGCGGGATCAAGCCTTGTAAGTTCTTCCCGCACCGTATCCAATGCGATCATCCACAGCCGCACGTCGAACCAGACGTGCGGGTCGTACTGCGCCTTGTCCCCTATGCCTTGGACGCGAAGCAGCCGGTCCGGACCGATGTCGCGCGTGACGGCGACGACCGCCTTGCGGCGTCCGAGGCTTTCCAAAATTTTTTCCATTTTACCTTCCAAGTAAAGACCGTTGTAAAACACGACGTCCGCCCGCTCCAGCCGGCGAAGGTCGCCCTGCGACGCCTTGTACAGGTGCGGGTCGACGCCCGGGCGCATCAGGGCCGTCACTTCGACCCTGTCCCCGCCGACACGTCGGACGAGATCGGCGATCATCCCGGTCGTCGCCGTTGCGCGGATCGGCCGGTCGCCGACCGTCGCGCCGCCCGGCGCCGCCCCAGAGGCCGAACAGGCCGACAACACCGCCGCCCAAGCGAGCAACGCGACGGTTTTCCACGCGCGCCAAACGCCCAATCCCGACACCTCCCGTCGATGACGACCGGCGACGGCCCGGCACCCGAAGTTTGGCCTTACGCCTCAATTTTTATTATATACAATAATTTTTCCTCGATGCAAATCTTTTTGACCGAATCGCGACCGCGCCCGGCCCGCGGCAAAAAGCGAGCCGACCGATTTCCAAAAAACGTTTGATGACCGAAACCCGGAGCGATATAATGAAATTGAACCTTGACAAAAGAAGAAAGGATTCAACGCGATGGCAACGGCCGATACCGCTTCGCAATTCAAAGCATCCCGTCAAAAGACGGGAGACTTCGGAATTTCAAGAACCGAACTCTACTTATTCAACCGAGGGGAACTGTTCCACAGCTACCGGATTTTCGGCGCCCACCCGATGACCTACCGCGGCAGGCGCGGCGTCCGGTTCGCCGTCTGGGCGCCCAACGCGCGGTCAGTCCGCGTCGTCGGCAACTTCAACGGCTGGGACGGCAGCCGCCATCCGATGCGGCAACTCGGCACGACGGGCGTTTGGGCGACGTTCGTGCCCGGCCTCGACGAAGGCGCGCTCTACAAGTACGAGATCGAGACGCCGGACGGCCGCCGCGTGCTGAAAGCCGACCCGTTCGCGTTTAGGGCGGAACTTCGGCCGAACACCGCTTCCATCGTCGTCGATCTGGCCAACCAGCACGCCTGGCGCGACGAACGGTGGCGCCGCGAAAAACGCAAGCGCTGCGTTTACCGGGAACCGGTGCTCATTTACGAAGTCCATCTCGGCTCGTGGAAAAACCGCGGCGAGGAGCAGTTCTATACTTACGACGAGATCGCCGACGACCTGCTCGACTACGTGTGCTCCATGGGCTATACCCACATCGAACTGCTGCCGATCGCCGAACACCCGCTCGATGCTTCGTGGGGTTACCAGGTGACCGGCTACTACGCTGCAACAAGTCGTTACGGAACGCCCGGGCAGCTGATGGAACTGATCGACCGCTGCCACGAGCGCGGCATCGGCGTCATCGTCGACTGGGTGCCCGCCCATTTCTGCAAGGACGATCACGGGCTTAGGCTGTTCGACGGCACGCCGATCTACGAAGGTTCGGATCCGAATCGGGCGGAAAAACCGCTCTGGGGGACGCTTATGTTCGACTACGGCCGGACGGAAGTGCAAAGTTTCCTGATCTCGAACGCGCTGTTCTGGATGGACGTCTACCACGTCGACGGACTCCGCATCGACGCGGTGGCCAGCATGATCGACCTTAACTTTGACAAGCCGGAACATATGCGGACGTTCAACCGGCGCGGCGGCACGGAAAACGACGAGGCGATCGCCTTTCTCAAGAAACTGAACGAAGTCGTCTTTCGCTACTATCCCGACGCGCTTATGATCGCCGAAGATTCATCCGCGTGGCCGGGCGTCACCGCTCCGACCCATACCGGCGGTCTCGGCTTCAACTTTAAATGGAACATGGGCTGGATGAACGACTCGCTGCGTTATATGGCCCTTCCGCCGTCGGAACGCCCGCATCATCACCATTTAATGACGTTTTCGCTGCTTTACGCATATTCGGAAAATTTCGTCCTTCCGCTTTCGCACGACGAAGTGGTGCACGGGAAACGATCGCTGCTCAACAAAATGCCGGGCGGATACGAAGATAAATTCGCGAACCTGCGAGCGTATTACGGTTATTGGATGACACATCCAGGAAAGAAATTACTTTTCATGGGTTGTGAATTCGCTCAATTCGATGAATGGAAAGATCGGCTCCAGTTGGACTGGATGCTGCTCGATTTCGACATGCACCGCAAGATGCTAGAATACGTACGGACGCTCAACCGGTTGTACCGGAGCCTTCCGGCGCTTTGGGAGCTCGACTTCGACGCGGCCGGCTTCGAATGGATCGACGTTCACAACGCGGCTCAGTCGGTCTATATCTATTTCCGCCGCGCGTCGGACGGGTCGCACGCCGTCGCCGTTTGCAATTTTTCGGACCGGTTCTACGAGCGTTTCCGCTTCGGCGTCCCTTCGGCAAGCGATTACCGGATCGCAATCAACAGCGACGAACTTAGGTTTGGCGGGCGTGGCCTCGGCTTGCACTCCGGCGAGACGGTCGCCGCCGAACCGATTCCCTGGCACGGACGGGAAAGGAGCCTCGAAACGGCCCTTCCGCCGCTGTCGTTTCTGCTACTCGTGCCGGATTCCCGAAAGGAGGCCCCGACATGCGACGCAAGGAATGGATCGCGATGCTGCTCGCCGGAGGAGAGGGTAAACGGCTCGGCGTCCTGACGAAACAGCTCGCCAAACCCGCCCTCCATTTCGGAGGAAAATACCGCATCATCGACTTCGCGCTGAGCAACTGCGCGCATTCCGGCATCGACACCGTCGGCGTTCTGACGCAGTACCAGCCGTTCGTGCTGAATCGTTACCTCGGCATCGGCAGCCCGTGGGGACTCGACCGAACCGAAGGCGGCTTGTCGATTCTCCCGCCGTTCGTCGGCGACCAAAGCGGCGGTTGGTACAAGGGCACGGCCAATGCCATCTATCAGAACATCGGCTTTATCGAACGGTACGACCCCGACTATGTGCTCGTCATCTCCGGCGACCACATCTACAAAATGGACTACACCCGCCTCCTGGAGGAACACAAGCGGCACGGCGCCGACGTCACCATCGCCGTCATCCGCGTCGACTGGAACGAGGCTGGCCGGTTCGGCATCATGAAAACCGCCGCCGACGGCCGCATCGTCGAATTCGCGGAAAAGCCGAAGCGGCCGACGAGCAACCTCGCCTCGATGGGCGTCTACTTGTTCACATGGCCGGTACTGCGGGAATATCTGGAACGCGACGAGGCGAATCCCGCTTCCAGCCACGATTTCGGCAAAGACGTCATTCCGGCGATGCTGGCGGAAGGCGTTCGGCTCTACGCCCACCTGTTCGAAGGATATTGGAAAGACGTCGGTACCATCGAAAGCCTGTGGGAAGCGCATATGGAACTTTTGATCGAACATCCCCCGCTCGACCTGAACGACCGCGACTGGCGCATTTATTCCGTCAATCCCGTTCGTCCGCCGCATTATATCGCGCCCGGCGCCGGCGTCCGACAGTCGCTCGTCAATGAAGGATGTTGGATCGAGGGCGACGTCGAACGATCGGTTCTCGCTTACGGCGTCCGAACTGCACCGGGCAGCGTCGTCCGCGAATCGGTCGTCATGCCGGAAGCGACAATCGGCCGCGACGTCCGCGTGTTCCGGGCGATTGTGGGAGAAGGGGCGGTTATCGAAGACGGCGCGACGGTCGGGCGTCCCGACGGCGGCATTACGGTCATCGGCCACAACGAAACGGTAGGATCCGGAGAAATCCGCACAGGAGGGATGACGGCATGAGCTCGCCTCTCATCGGCGTCATCAACCTGATTGGCGAACCGGACGCCCTCGGGCCGATTACGTCCTCGCGCTGTCTCGCGTCGGTGCCGTTCGGCGCACGCTACCGGCTGATCGACTTCGTCCTGTCCGGCATGGTCAATTCCGGCATCTCGAAAGTGGCCGTGTTCACCGACGCCAACTACCGGTCGCTGCTCGACCACCTCGGCTCAGGAAGGCATTGGAACCTGCACCTGCGCGAAAGCGGCCTGTTCGTGCTGCCGCCGGTTTCGCCGAAATCAGGCGACCTTTATCATTTCAATCATCACTGTGACTTTTTCCTTCGCTCGAAGGAACCGTTCGTCGCCGTAACGCGCGGCCACGTCGTGTGCAACGTCGATTTCGCCGCCGTGCTCGCCTTTCATGAGGAAAAAAACGCCGACATCACGATCGTCTGCACCAAACGCCGCGACCCTCGTCCCTACACCGCGCCCGCGGTCGAGACGGACGAAACGTCGCGCGTCGTCTCCTTGACCGTCTCCGGCGGACAGTCGGACAGCCGCCTCGTGTCGATGGAGATCTACGTCCTGCGAAAATCGCTTCTGCTCGAGCTGGCTCGAGCGTCGCAGGAAGCCGGTCCGGCCCGTCTCGTGCACGACGGCATCGCACCGATGGTCGGCGAATGGAAAGTCTACGCTTATCGCCACAACGGATACACGGGCATCATCGACTCGATCGAACATTATTTTCTGCACAACATGGACCTGCTCGAGCCGGACGTCTGGAACGAACTGTTTTTTCATCCAGGTCCGATCTTCACGAAAATCAAGGACGAGCCGCCGACGCGGTTCCAGGCGGGCGCCGAAGTGAGCCGGTCGCTGATCGCCAACGGCTGCGTCATCGAAGGAACAGTGGAAAACAGCATCTTGTTCCGCGGCGTCCGCGTTCACAAAAAAGCGGTCGTCCGCAACAGCATCGTCATGCAAAACGGTGAAATCGGAGAGAGCGCCGTCGTCGACTGCGCCATTCTGGACAAGGAAGCGAAAGTCCAACAAGGCCGGCACGTGTGCGGCACGGAACGTCGTCCGCTCATCGTCGGCAAGCGACAGATCATATGACAACCTTGACAACGCGACCGAGGAGGAAAGCCCGAATGAAGGTCTGGTTCATCGCTTCGGAAGCAGTCCCTCTCGTCAAAACCGGCGGACTGGCCGACGTCGTCGGTTCGCTGCCGAAAACGCTCGCCAAGCGGGGTGTCGACGTCCGCGTCGTCATCCCGAAATACGGCTGCATTCCCGACGAGTACAAGGCTCGTGCGCGCACGATCGCGGTGACGACCGTCCGGCTCGGCTGGCGCAATCAGTATTGCGGCTATCAGGAACTCGAACTCGACGGCGTGCGCTACACCTTGATCGACAACGAATATTACTTTAGACGCGGCTGGCCGTACGGCTACGAAGACGAGGCGGAACGATTCGTCTTTTTTTGCGCGGCGGCGGCGGAAGCGCCGATCCACCTCGGCGAAAAACCTGACATCCTGCACTGCCACGACTGGCACGCGGGCCTTGTTCCTTTTCTGGTCAAAACGCGGTACGCCGGCCACCCCGTCTACCACGGGACCGGAATCATCTTCACGATCCATAACTTGAAATACCAGGGGGTTTTTTCACAAGCGTGGATGAAAGACCTGCTCGGCGTCGGCGACGAAGCGTTCCGGCCGGACGGGCTGGAATTCCACGGCTCCGGCAGCTTCATGAAAGGCGGACTTGTTTACGCCGACAAACTGACGACCGTCAGCCCGACCTATGCCGCCGAAATCCAGACGGAAACGTTCGGTGAAGGGCTGGACGGCCTTATCCGCCATCGCGCCGCCGATCTCGTCGGCATCCTTAACGGCATCGAGACGGAGACGTACGATCCGATGACCGATCCGGCGATCGCCGTGCCGTACCGCGACTCGTTGGCGAAGAAACGCCGCAACAAGCTGGCGCTGCAACGCGAACTCGGACTGCCGGAATCGGAACAGACACCACTCGTCGGCATCGTCTCCCGACTCGTCTGGCAAAAAGGAATTGACCTCATCGAGGCGGTACTCGACCAAATCCTCGACCGGCCGCTGCAAATGGCCGTCGTGGGCGCCGGTGAGCCGCATTACGAATGGATGCTGCGCTCTGCCGCGCAAAGACGGCCGGACCGGATCGCGGTTCGACTCGGCTTCGACGAACAGTTGGCGCGCCGCATCTACGCGGGATCCGACCTTTTCCTGATGCCGTCGCGCTTCGAACCGTGCGGACTCAGCCAAATGATCGCGATGCGCTACCGTTCGATCCCGATCGTCCGGGAAGTCGGAGGGTTGAAAGACACCGTCGTCTCCTATAATGAGTATACGGGGGAGGGCAACGGTTTCAGTTTTACACACCCGAACCCTTACGATATGCTGTATACGATCGACCGCGCGCTGTCGTTTTACCGGAACGAAGAAATCTGGAAAAAAATCGTCCGTAACGCGGCCAAGTGCGACTTCGGTTGGGATCGTCCCGCCGAAGCGTATATGGCTCTTTACGGACAGCTTTGCGAACGATCCGCCCCACACCGTTCGGAAAAGGAGAGCGCCTGATGCCGCGCCACCTCGTCATCGGCAACGGAAAAATGCTGATCAACCTCGACGACCGCTGTTTCATCCGCGACCTGTATTTTCCGTACGTCGGCCAGCTGAACCACGTCGGCGGCCAGCCGTGTCGGTTCGGAATATGGGCGGACGGTCGGTTTACATGGCTCGATCATCCGGAATGGACCGTACGGCCGGCCTACATTCCGGACTCGCTCGTCACCGACGTCGCCGCCCGGCACGACGGGCTCGGGCTCGAACTGCAGATCAACGACGGCGTCCACCAGCGGGAAACCATCTATCTCCGCAGGGTCGTCGTCCGCAACTTGTGGGACAAGCCCAGGGAAATCCGGCTTTTTTTTCATCAGGACCTGATGATCGACGGCACCGAAGTCGGCGACACGGCGGTCTATTATCCCGAGAACCATACCGTCTTCCATTACAAGCGGTCTTCCTATTTCATGTTCGACGGCATGTCGAACGAAGGCAGCATCGCGCAATATACGACCGGGATCAAGCGGTTCCTGTCGGCGGAGGGCACGTGGCGCGACGCTGAAGACGGCGCGCTCGCCGGTAATCCGATCGCGCAAGGGTCGGTCGACAGTACGATCGCCGTCCACGCCCGGGTGGGGCCGCGTTCGGAGACGGTCGTGTACTACTGGATGTCGGCCGGGCATTGTCTGGAGGACGTCCTGCAACTGAACCGTTACGTCCGCGAAGGCCATCCGGAAAAGTTGATGAGCCGCATCGTCGTTTACTGGCGGCACTGGCTCAGGCGGGCGGACGGCGATTTCGCCGACTTGCCGCAATCGGTCGTTCGGATGTTCCGCCAAAGCTTGCTGATCATCCGGACGCAGATCGACGAGCGCGGTGCAATTTTGGCGGCCAACGACACCGACATCTTGCAGTTCAGCCGCGACCATTACAGTTACGTCTGGCCGCGCGACGGCGCGTTGGTCGCCCTGGCGATGTCGCTGGCCGGCTATCACAGCACGGTCGCGCCGTTTTTCCATTTTTGCGCCGATGCCCTTTCGCCGCAAGGGTTTCTCTATCATAAATACAATCCGGACGGAACGGTCGGTTCGAGCTGGCATCCGTATTTCGCCGACGGCGCTCCACGGCTGCCGATCCAGGAAGACGAGACGGCGCTCGTCTTGTACGCGCTCCGGCGCGACTACGACAGGCACGGCGAAATCGAGCTGCCGCAGTCGCTGTACGGCAAACTGATCCGCAAGGCCGCCGCCTTTCTCTGCGAGCATCTCGAGCCGTCGCTTAGCCTGCCGAAGCCGAGCTACGACCTGTGGGAAGAACGGTTCGGCATCTGGACGTTCACGGCGGCGACGGTATACGGCGGGTTGCAGGCGGCGGCGTTTTTCTCCGACCTGTTCGGCGACTACGAGCGCAGCGAACAGCTGCACCGGACCGCCGAGCAGATCAAGAACGGTATACTCGCCCACCTGTGGAACGAAGAACTGGGAAGGTTCGCGCGCGGGCTTGTGTTTCACGACGGACGGTGGATGCAGGACACGACGCTTGAAAGCAGTTTGTTCGGGCTGTTCGCGTTCGGCGTGCTGCCGGCGGACGACGAGCGCGTCGTCCGAACGATGGAAGCCGTCCGGGAAGGGCTGACGGTCAAAACCGACGTCGGCGGCGTTGCGCGCTATACGGGCGATTATTATTTCCGCCGGTCGGACGACATCGAACGGATTCCCGGCAATCCGTGGATCATCTGCACGCTCTGGACGGCGCTGTTCGACATCGAGCGGGCGCGCGTCCTGGCGGAACTCGAACGGCCGAAACAGACGCTGGAATGGGTCGTCCGCCGCGCCCTGCCGACCGGCGTACTGCCGGAACAGGTTCACCCGCTCGACGGAAGCCCGCTGTCGGTGGCGCCGCTGACATGGTCGCACGCCACGTTCGTCGAGGCGGTGCACCGATACATTCAGAAATACGACAGCCTGCGCCTGTCCGCCGGCTGACGCGGCCCGAACCCGAACTGTCCCGGCCGGCCGCGATCGGCTTTCAGCCGGAGCTTCACGCCTCCGGACATTTTTTCCAATTGAATACCATATTTTGAAGGTTGAGGATGGTGGCCGCCCGCACTATAATCGACAAGCGAAAGGAGGAAACGAAAGCCGGCACCTTTCGACGCGCCGGCTTTCGTTTTTCGTCCCGCCCCCGCTTTCGGGCAGGATTTGCCGTGCCCGATCGAGAAATGTAATACGGAAAATCGCGGAAACGTTTCGAACGCCGTCGAAAGGAAGTCGCCATGGAACATACGGTGATCTGGATCCGAGACGCCCACCGTCCCGCCGTCCGGCTGCGCCTCCGTCCGTCTCTGCTGATCGGAACTCTGGTGCTTTTCCTCGTGCTCGTGCTGGTCGCCGCCGTGCTGTCGGTGCTCTGTTATCGCCTCTGGTCGGATCGCCAGCAGCTCGAGCGGACGCTCGAGGAGGAAACCGCCCGCTTCCATCGCTCCTCGGCGGAGCAAATGCGCCGGATCGAACAATTGGAAGCGGAAATGGCGCAACTGTCGCGACAGGCCGAAGAGATCGGGCGCCGAATCGCGGAAATGGAAAAACTCGAAACGTCGCTGCGGTCGATAACCGGTCCGAACTCGCGTCTTCAGGCCGGCTCGGGACAAGGCGGGCCGGAGCCCGAACCCGCGACGGCCCCGATCGGCGAAGCGCCCGAAGCCGGCGGATCGATTGAAACCGACTACGATGCGTTCGCCCGGCGGACGCGCGATTTGTCCGACCGGCTCGCGTCCGCGCTGCATCTTCTCCGATCGACGCCTCATCGTTGGCCGACGGATTCCCGCGACGTCTCGTCGCCGTTCGGTTACCGCAAAGATCCGTTCACCGGCCGGAAAACGTTCCATACCGGCGTCGATATCGCGGCAAGCTTCGGCGATCCCGTATACGCAACGGCCGATGGTCGCGTCGCTGAAACCGGCAGTGACCGCGTACGCGGACGGTTCGTCGTGCTCGACCACAAAAGCGGCCTCCAGACAGCCTATCTGCATCTGAGCCGCATCGCCGTTGCGGAAGGAGATTCCGTCGCCGCAGGCGACGTCATCGGATTCGTCGGGTCGACGGGCCGCAGCACCGGTCCCCATCTTCATTACGAAGTGATGCGCGACGGCTGGGTCGTCGATCCGAATCCATATCTTCCTGACTGAACGGAAGGGAGCATGCCGATGTTTCGACGCAAATCCACGAAACCGCCGCTGCACGAAACCGATACGCTGGTCGGTCCGGAAACCGTTCTAGAAGGCGTGCTTAAATCGAAAGCCGCCGTCCGGATCGAGGGACATTTCTCAGGAAATATCGAATGCGAGGGGGACGTGACGATCGGCGAAACGGGAATCGTCCGTTCGAGCGTCGCCGCGCGAAACGTGACGGTCGCGGGAAGGCTGGAGGGCGACGTCACGGCGCGAGGCAAGCTGGTCGTCACGTTCAAGGGGCGGTTGTTCGGCGACGTTTCTTGTGAAACGCTGGTCGTCGAAGAAGGCGGCGTTTTCCGGGGCAATAGCCGGATGCCGGCGGCTGACCCGGCCATGTCGGCCGACGAAACGAAAGATGCGGGGCGTCACCCCGCATCGTCAAGCCCGTAGGCGCGATCGTACGCGTCGAAAATGCGCCGCGCGATCGGCGCCGCCCCCCACGCGCCGTAGCCGCCTTCCGGCACGACGACGGCGACGGCCAGCTTCGGGTTGTCGGCCGGCGCGTAGGCGATGAACACCGCGTTGTTCACTTCACCGGCGGACGTCCACATCGTCGACGTGCCGGTTTTCGCCGCGACGGAATACGAGACGCCGTCGAATCCCGTTTTGAATACGCGCAGCATGCCGTCGTGCACGACGTTCCAGTATTCGTCGGGAAGCTTGACCTCGTTCAGCACGACCGGTTCGAACGTTTCGACCGGCTCGAAATCATACGTCGTCATCCGCTCGACGAACTGCGGCTTCAGCCGCTTGCCGCGGTTGGCCAGCGTCAAGGCGTACTGGGCGAGCTGCAGCGTCGTAAACTGCGTCATCTGCCCCCACGTAATCCGCATGATGACGTTTTGCAGGCTCGAGGCGCGGATTTCTTTTTCCAGATCGGCCATCGTCGTGCCGGTAATTTCGTTCGGCAGGCTCGGACCGTCCCCGCCGGTCAACACGCCGAGGCCGAACTGGTTGGCAAACGCCATGTACGCCTCCAGCGCCTCTTTGCCGCGACGATACATCGGTTCGCTGACCATTCCCATCATGAACACGTTCGACGATTTGGCGATCGCCGTCGCCGGATCGATCCAGCCGAGCGCCTTGCCGTCGGCATTCGACACGGTCGTGTTGTCGCGGCCGTACGTGTACGTCCCGGTGTCGAAGTAGCGGCTGTTCGGCGTAAAATATTTTTCCTTGAGACCGAACAGCACCGACAGCGGTTTGATCGCCGATCCGATGTATACCATCGAACCGGGATGTTTGTTGCGATCTTCCTGAGACTTATAGTTCGGGTACACCGTTCGGATCGTGCCGTTGGACATGGCGTGCTTGTTCGCGTCCCACACTTCCTGCGTGACGCTGCCCGTGCGCCAAATGTTCGGGTCGTAATCGGGGAAGCTCGCCATCGCGCGCACATAGCCGGTCCGCGTTTCGATCGCTACGGCGAAACCGATTTGCGCGTTCTCCGCCCGTTCGCGCGGATTCGTGGAATTGCGGATTTTTTCCAGATGTTCCCGGATCGCGCGTTGCGCCTCGAGCTGCACCTCCGAATGAATCGTCAGAATCAGGTTTTTGCCTTTTTCCGGCGGAACGATCGACATAGGACCGACGATTTCGCCCATCGCGTTGACGGGATACGATTTCCGCCCCGGTTTGCCGCGCAACTCCTCCTGGTATTTCAGCTCCAGCCCGTCGAAGCCGACGAGTTCCTTGTACGAGTATTCCGCTCCGTTTTCGACCTGCCGGCGATAGTAGTCCGCGGTACCCGCCGTTTGCTCCACGGCGTCGTAGCGGCGCAAATAGCCGACCAGCTGCACGGCGATGCGCTGATCGTTGTAACGCCGCATGCTTTCTTCCTCGACGGAGATGCCGGGAAATTCGTTGCGGTGTTCGGCAAGATAGGCGATTTCCCTTTTCGTCAAATCCGACTTGATCTGCCGCGGCACGTGCGCCGGCGTCCGGATCACCCGCGGGCGGCCGTTGATGTCGTAGCGCGTGTCCATTTTTTCCATGATTTCGGCAGCTGTCATCGGTCGGTCGCCGTAGGACGAAAACACCCGCTCCAGCTTGCGCGCCAGCGCGATATAGTCTTCCGCCTTCCGGTTCATGTCGAGATAATAAAACACCGACATCGTCGATTCCGAATACGCGACCGGCACTTCGTCCGCGGTGTAGATGTTGCCGCGCACCGGCGGAATCACGACCGGCTTGTTCTCCTGCCGCTCCTCCAGCGCGGCGAGCGACTCGCCCTCGACGAACTGGACGGAGGCCAGCCGCACGACCAGTACCGAGAACAAAAGAAACGTCGCGAAAAAAAAGACGTTCAGCCGAAACGTCAGCCGGCGCCGTCTCAACATCTCCTCCAGTTCGCGATCGTCGACATTCGCCTCAGGGTAAGAGGGATACGGCGGATGCGGAGCGTTCATCCTGAGACCTCCCTGAGCGTCTCGGCCCGCCACAGCTCGACCAGCGATCGGATGCCCTCCCCGTCGCAATCGCCGTAACGGCTGATGCGTACGGCGGCGATGCCGACCTGCCGCGGCGCCCAGACGTCGTTCGTCGTGTGATCGCCCACGTAAAAGACTTCTTCGGCCGAAAGCCCGAGTTTTCGCAGCGCCAGCGCAAAAATGGCGGGATCGGGCTTTTCGACGCCGACCTCAGTCGAAACGACGACCGGATCGAAATAATCCAGGATGCCTTTGGCTGCCAGAATCCTCTTCAGCGTCGCGGCGAAATTCGACACGACGCCGAGCCGGAATCCTTCGGCGGACAACCGTTCGAGCGTCGGTACGACGTCGGGAAACAGCTCGTAAGGCTCCGGCGACGTAAACACCGCATACATCTCTTCGCACAAGGCGGTCAAACGCCGCTCCGGCAGCCGGCCGTCCGCCCCGAGCCGGCGCAACATGTCGCGGTAAAGCCCGACCCAGAACGCCCGGTCGGATTCCGGCGTACACGGCCGAAACACCATGCACCGCCGCTGCAGATACAGTTCGCGGTACGATCGGCGAAACGCGGACGCAACCGCCGGTTCCGGCAAGTCGACGCCGTAATCGGCCAGAAGCGACTGCATCAGCGACGCGGTATTCGGCGCGGTCAGCAAAGTGTCGCCGACGTCGAACAGAACGGCTTTGTAGTCGGGCAGCGGCTTCGGAAGCCGCATCAGCCGCACCTCCTTATCGACTGCGGAAGCCGGCAGCCGGCAGGGACGGACAGGCACCGGGGGCCGCTGCGGTCGTCCTCCGTCCGCTCCTTACCGGGACGCCGCCGCGCCGGACGCCCGTTCGATCGCCGTCTTGACCGCTCCTTCTACAGGTACGGTGAACGAAACACCCCTGTAAGTGATTTTGACTTCGCGGGCGCCTTTCGTGCCGTCGATCCGGACGTCGCCCGCCGTCACCGTAAACGTGCCGTCGCCGTTGTCTTTATAGGATGCGTGCGAACCGGCCAGCTGCCGGATCGCTTCATCGCGCGCGGCGGCGATCGCCTGCGAACCGGTCTCCTTCAGTTTGTCGACGTACTGGCCGCCGTACCAGAGCAGCCCGGCTGCGATGGCGACGATGATCACCCAGCGAACGACGGTGCGGACGAGCCGGACGACGATCAGCGCGACGACGAGCGCCGCCAGCGCGACGTACCACCGGTCCTCGAGAAAAGCCGTCCATTCTCCCACGAAAAGCCCTCCGTTTACTCGTCCGGTGCCGCGCTTTCGGAAAGCGGGTCGGACGCGCTTCGTTCACGCTTCATTATCTAGAATCGTATCAGATCGGGAACGGGGAAACAACCGATTCATACCCCCTGATCCCCCCGCGTACAAGTAGTACAGGGCGGTGATGTGGCTTGCGGACGGCCGTCTGGCTGTATGTGTTCCTGTTTGTCGCGGTGTTCGACCTGCACGCGCAATACCCGGTGCTGTCGCCGTTCGCCCTGTCGCTCGGCGCGACGCCGGCGTTCGTCGGGCTGATGATGGGCGTCTATTCGCTCACCCATCTGCCGGGCAACCTGATCGCCGGACCGCTCGTCGACCGGTTCGGCGGCAAACCGTTCGTCGTCGGCAGCCTCGTCGCCGCCGGCGTCTGTCTCTGGCTCCAGTCGCGCGTCGCCGAACCGTGGCAACTGCTCGCCGTCCGCGCCGTCGCCGGATTCGTCATCGCTTTCCTGTCGCCGGCGTGTCTGGCGATGCTGGCCAAGCTGTCGGCCGACCGATTCGCGCAGGGCAAGCTGATGGCCGGCAACGGCCTCGTGCACACGCTGGCCGCGGTCGTGTCCCCGGCCGCCGGCGCGATGCTCGCGGCCCGGTTCGGGTTCGAGGGGACATTCGCGGCGCTCGGTCTGGCGCTCGTCGGCATCGGCGTGCTGGCGGCGCTCGGCATTCCGTCCGATGCGAAACCACCGTCGCCGGGGCAAGAGGAGGCACTCGGCGGCCGGCGGAAATTTCCGGAGCCGCGGCGACGGATCGAGTCTTTTCGCGGCTTTTTCGGCAACGGGCCGGAACGGGCGCGCGGCGTGCCGCCGCTGTTTTATTTGACGCCGGCGGCGCTCGCCTGCTCGCAAGGCATCCTTTATTTCGAACTGCCGCTGTCGGAGGCGGCGCGTCGGTCGCTGGAGACGTCCGGCGCGCTGTTCTCGCTCGTCAGCGTCGGCGCGTTCGTCTCGCTCGCCCTGCTGTTTCTAAACCGGTATTCGCCCTACGCCCGGGCAGCAGCGGGAGGCGTCGCGCTGGCGTTGACGTTTTACGGGATGGCGATCGACTGGCCGGTTCCGCTGGCGCCGACGCTCGTCCTGATCGGCATGGCCAAGGGGGTGCTCTGGCCGGCGATGACGACGCATCTTCTGGTGCTGACCGACGAACGGCATTATGGCCGCGCGTTCGCGGCGCTGTCGGTCGCCTCGTCGGTCGGCGCGTTCGTCGGGCCGCTCGCGGCGGCGAACGTGCGCGACGACGTGTCGCCGTTCTGGGTAGCTTTTCTGTTGCTTTTGCCGGCGATCGCCCTGCTGCCGGGCGCGCGCCGCGCGGCGCCGCCGATCGCCGGCTTGCCTGAAAAAATGTAAAGTTATTTCTGAAGAACAGGTCCTGAACCCGCCGAACTGGCCAAACCGATCCGCCGCCTTGCCTTTTACGAAGCCGACAAACTGCTGCGCCACCCGAAGCTGCGACGCGTCGTCATTCTGTCCGGCCCGCGCCGGGTCGGAAAAACGACGATTTCGTACCAGGCCATCGACGCACTGCTCCGAAAACACGTACCGGCCCGACAAATCCTGTACGTGTCGTTCGACCATCCCGTTCTCAAGCTGTGCGACATCGGAAACATCGTCGACATGTATCGGAAACATTTCGGCGACGAACATCAGACCTGCTATTTGTTTTTTGATGAAGTCCAATATGCTTCGGACTGGGATGCCTGGCTGAAAACGATGTACGACCGCCATCCGAACTGCCGCATCATGGCGACCGGTTCCGCGAGTCCGGCGTTTTCCGCCAAAATCGGCGAAAGCGGCGTCGGGCGGTGGACGCGTATCCACGTTCCCACCCTTTCGTTTTACGAATACGTGCGCCTGTTGCGCGTACCGGTTCCGGAACTCGCACCGAACGTCAAACCGACCGCGCCGGCCGGATTCGACGCCAAACGGATCGCGTCGCTGCAGGCAGTGCTGTCGCCGCTGCAATCTCATTTTTATGATTATTTGCTGGTCGGCGGATTCCCGGAAACCGCGTTGGCCGGCGACGTGCCGCTCGCCCAGCGGCTCATCCGGGAAGACGTCGTCGATAAGGTGCTCAAACGGGACATGGTGTCGCTGTTCGGCATCCGAAACGTCTCGGAACTCGAGAAAATTTTCCTGTACCTATGCATGACGAGCGGCAATCTCGTTCAAGTGGAATCGATCGCGAAAGAAATCGGCGTCTCCCGGCCGACCGTCGTTTCCTATCTGGAATTTCTCGAACTGGCGAACCTGATCTATACGAGTCCGCCCCTCGCATCGTTCGGCAAAAAGGTGCTGAAAGCGCGCCCGAAAATTTATTTGGCCGACGCCGCCATCCGCAACGCCGTGCTGATGACCGGCCGGGAAGTGTTTACCGACCCGGCGGAAACGGGCTGGATCGTCGAGACGACCGTCTATAAGCATCTGTTCGCCTTCCATTACCGCGACCGGCCGATGATCGGCTACTTCCGCGATCCGAAATCCCAAAAGGAAATCGACATCGTCGTTTCGCTGCCTTCGGGTCGGATCGCCGTGGAAGTCAAATACCGCGACGAAACCGGCGTTTCCGCGCGGGACGCGATCGCCGACTGGGCGAAGGCCGACCGCACTATCGCCATTCTGGTCACAAAGCGCGCCGAAGATTTCGGCAAGACGGACGTCGCCCCCGACAAGGCGCTGCTGCGCATTCCCGCATTCGCATTTCTGTACTTGCTCGGGCATGCGGAGCAGCAGGGCCTGGTCGAAGATGCGGAAAAGCAGGCGGAAAGCGAAGGTCCGGCATGACGGTTCACGACGGGTTTTCCTTCACGGTGCGCCCCGTCACCGAAACGAACCGGAAGCGAGTTCGAAGCCCTGTTCGAAAGCCGCGGCGCGCCGCACTATTGCTGGTGCACGGTCTATCGGCTGTACGGTCGGACGCACCCCGACAACGCCGAGAAGAAAGAGGCGATGCGCCGGCTGATCGGGCAAAACGTTCCCGTCGGCGTCCTGGCTTACGACGGGGACAAGCCGGTCGGCTGGTGTTCGATCGCGCCGCGCGAGACGTATCAGCGGCTCGAGCGGTCGCGCACGATGCCGCGCGTGACGCCGCCGGAAACGCCGACGTGGACGAGATTCTTTGTTTTTTCGTCCTGCGCGCATATCGCGGCCGCGGCACTGCTTGGGGGAGCGGTCGACTATGCCCGGTCGGAGGGCGCCCGGATCGTCGAAGCTTACCTTTACGACACGGCGGGCCATTCGTCTACGCATCGCGGCCATTCTTCGCTGTTCCGGAATTTCGGATTTCGTCAGGACGGCGCGCGCTGGTTTCTGGATTTCGGCGCTTGAGCATCCGTTATCAGGTCGCCTGCAGTCTGGACGGCTACATCGCCGATTCCGACGGCCGGGTATGAGTAAAATATTCGTGGGCAGGGTTGAGAGCAAGGAACGCGAGGAAGAAAAGGGGTAGACAAGGGCTTCCCTTCTTGGTAAAGTGATAGGCGG
>MOXJ01000030.1 GCA_002507565.1 Candidatus Reconcilbacillus cellulovorans | reverse complement strand
GAGCAAGCATCAAGAATGGTTTTCTCACTGACTGAGTCCCAAACATAGACGCACCACGAATTGCCCGTGTTCGACGTGGATACATGATAATTAGCTACATGGATGGTGTACTGTCCCCTGCTGTCTTTCCTATCAACGTATACATTAAAGTGGTCTGCATTTCCTACCTTAGGTCCAGCATAGCCGTAGTGAACGTTTGAGACTTTGAACTGTAAGTTACCCACGGTAACGGGCCCCCAGGCAAGACCCGCACTTGGTGATGCCATAGCTTGAGAAACACCCAGGAAGGGTTGAACGACCAACAAGCTGACCATCACCGCCACAGCAACAACTTTTCTGTATCGATATTGCACCATTAAGCTTACCTCCCTCATTCTAGAATTTTAACTTTCCTGCCTCTTTTTCTTCTCTTTAGTTAACAAGCAAAATCTATCGCCTGCTTTAACCCGCACCACCTCGCCTTTCTTTTCTTCTACTATCTTCCGATTCCTCCAATAGGATAACATATAGTAATAAAAATACAAAGTTCACTTTTTGCATATTTTTATCAAATCACCCGGCAAATAAGGATAAAAAATCCGGCCAGACACGTTAGCTGCTCCCACCGAACGGCGATCACCTTCACGTAAGTAAACGGTTTCGCCCGGTAATTTAACCTGCACCGGTGAATGGAACCGGAATTCCACGAAGAACAAGAGGTGGGAAGCATCATCGATCCAAGTGACCGAAAAAGCAGATTCTGCCTGAAGCGCGAACCTGCCGGGCTTCTGATCCTGTTTCCCATCCGCGATGTCACTTGATTCCGATTCTACAAAATAAGTAGACCTCTGTCAAGAAAGTAGACACATCAAGTCGAGAAAAATGATGCGAGCTTTGCAAACGTATGTTCGTATTCCACCGGCGTCTGATATCCCAGCGCCGAATGTAACCGCTGGCGATTGTAGAAAATCTCGATGTATTCAAACAGCCTGCGTTTCGCTTCTTCGCGTGTCCTGAATTTTTCTTGATACACCAGCTCTTTCTTCAAGAGGCTGTGAAACGACTCGACACATGCGTTATCGTAGCAGTTGCCTTTGCGACTCATGCTGCTTTTCATCCCATACGCCAGCAGGCGCTTTTGATACTCATGCGAGGCATATTGGCTGCCTCGGTCCGAATGGTGCGGCACTTCGCCCTTCGGCCGCTGCCGCTGAACCGCTTTCTCCAGCGCCTGAATCGCCAGCTCTTTCGTCATCCGCTCGCCCGCTTGCGGAAAGCGCGGCGGGAAGCGCAAGAGGCAGCGATTCGTATTCAGATTTCTTATGCTGTTAAGGGTGCGGCTAAAGGAATAGGATAGGTAGGATGGATTCCTGACATTTTAACTTTTGCAAAAGGTTTTAAGGAAGGATATTCTTTATATGGGAGATATGGGGTTTATTTGAGATGGTTTTTTTAATAAATTAATAGATGATCCTTATTTAGTAGTTTTAATAGGTTGGTTTATTTTATTGATTTACAATATAATAAGAAAAAATTTCTTTGATATTTTAATTGTTTTATTTATACTTCTTGAAATTTTTTATAGAGTATTAGTGTATTATAATTTTTTAGAAAGAAGAACATGGATCTTCTATAGTTTTAATAATAGTTACTGTTGTCTCGTATTTTTTATATGACCATTTTCGTTTTCGACCGTCCATGATCGAGAAATATGAACAAAATGAAGATGAAAAATAACATGAGACATCAGACCCTCTTTCGGTAAGTTGAACGAGCTTCATCAAAACGGCATCGTGTTTTCGATGCCGTTTCGTTTTTTTGGTATGCCTAGCCAATCCGGAGGCAGAGTGCGCCGTTCGGTAAGGTTCGGCGATGAAAGCGTGGAGGTGGCATAGAAGACGTGATGCCGCTTCGTTTTTTCTGATTTTAAAACTTTCTTCACGCTTCTGTAAAACATCGTCCACAGCTTTTGCGCGTTTTTGTGATTAAAATCACAAGTAGAACCGCCGCAGCGTGATGTAATCGTTGATGGGACGCTTCAAAAAAACCGGTTGTACTGGGAGGGGTTCGACCATGGAGGGTCGCAAGCATGCCAGAAGTAAGGGGCACGGCACCACGCTTGTCGGAACGTTCGTCTCCGTCTGTCTATTGGGTGCGGTGCTGGCGGCGGCGTGGTTCGGCGTGTTCGGTCTGTTTTTGGCGAGGCAATAGAGGCGATAAAAGGAGGCGACTGCGATGACGATTCATCGCCTGGAGAAAATCTGGATCGGCATGGGCTTGGCGCTGCTGGTCGTTTTTCTTGCTCTCGTCGGTGTGGCGGCGTTCGCGTTCGGCATGCATCCGCCGACCGGGCATGCGCTCGGCGTCGAGCCGGAGCGCGCGACCGAGGTGCCGCCGTTCGACCGGCCCGGCCTTGTCCGGAACGCGGACGGGTCGTACGACGCGTACGTCGTCGCGTTTGCGTTCAGCTACAGCCCGGCGACGCTCGAGATTCCGGCGGGGGCGACGGTTCATTTTTACGTGACATCGACGGACGTGGTGCACGGGTTTTCGATTCCGGGAACGAACGTCAACCTGATGGCGGTGCCGGGGGAAGTCAATCACGTCGTGCATACGTTCGACAAGCCCGGTACGTATTTGCTGATCTGCAACGAATATTGCGGGGCGGCGCACGAGATGATGGCGGGAACCGTCGTCGTGCGGTAAATATCGGCCGACAAACCGGGGTCGGTATCCGTGCTTCGTGCCGGGTTCGATACCGAGATGGAAGGAGGAAATCCGCATGGAGACCGCGAAAACGTCGGAACGTTTCGACCGCGGGGACGCCCGCATGATGCTGGCGCACGTGCTGTTTGCGTTCGCGGCGCTGCTGGTCGGCGGCGTCGCCGGGCTGCTGCAGGGGCTGGTGCGCGGCGGCGTCGTGACGTTGCCGGCGGGAATCGGGTATTACCAGCTTTTGACCGCGCACGGCGTGCTGATGGCGCTCGTGTTTACGACGTTTTTCATCTTCGGGTTTTTGTTTTCGGCGGTGGCGAAAACGGCGGGGGGCGTGCTGACGCCGGCCGCGCGGCGGCTGGGATGGATCGGCTTCTGGATGATGGCGGCCGGCACGCTGCTCGGCACCGTCATGATTTTGTTGAATAAGGCGACGGTGCTGTATACGTTCTATGCGCCGATGAAGGCGTCGCCGCTTTTTTACGCGGCTTTGGCGCTCGTCGTGCTGGGCAGCTGGGTGGACAGTTTCGGGGTTTTGTGTCAGTATAGGAATTGGAGGCGTTTGAACAGCGGATCTGCGCCGATTCTGACGTTTATGGCGGTCGTGACGGTGCTGCTTTGGCTGGTGGCGACGCTCGGCGTCGTCGCGACGGTCGCGCTGCAGTTTTTGCCCTGGTCGCTCGGGTGGGTCGAGCGGATCGACGTGATGGTCAGCCGGACGCTGTTCTGGTATTTCGGACACCCGCTCGTCTATTTCTGGCTGCTGCCGGCGTACATGTGCTGGTACGTCGTCGTGCCGAAAGTGATCGGCGGGCGGATGTTCAGCGATTCGCTCGCAAGGCTTGCGTTTCTTCTGTTTCTTGTCTTCTCGGTGCCGGTCGGTTTTCACCACCAGCTGATGGAGCCCGGCATTTCGTCGGCATGGAAATACGTCCAGGTCGTGCTGACGTTTATGGTCGTCGTTCCGTCGCTGATGACGGCGTTCGCGATGTTCGCGACGTTCGAGACGACGGGCAGGCGGCTCGGCGCGACCGGGCTGTTCGGCTGGTGGAAAAAGCTTCCCTGGCGCGACGTCCGGTTTTTCGCCCCGTTCATGGGGATGCTGATTTTCATCCCGGCGGGGGCGGGCGGACTGATCAACGCGAGCCACGAGATGAACGCGGTCGTCCACAATACGCTTTGGGTGACCGGGCATTTTCATCTGACGGTCGCGACGACGGTGGCGCTGACGTTTTTCGGCATCGCCTACTGGCTTATTCCGGCGCTTGCGGGCCGGACGCTGACGCCAGCGATGCATCGGCTTGGCATCGCGCAGACGGTCGTCTGGGTCGTCGGGATGGCGATCATGTCCGGTGCGATGCACGCGGTGGGGCTGCTCGGCTCGCCGCGGCGGACGGCCTATACGACGTACGGCGACAACCCGGAGGCCGTCGCCTGGATGCCGTACCATGTCGCCATGGCGGTCGGCGGAACGATTCTGTTCGTCGGCGTGCTGATGATGGTGTGGAACGTCGCGGCGCTTCTGCGTTCGCCGCGCGGCGAGACCGAGTATCCGGTCGCCGAGGCGGAGTCGGCGGAACCGGTTCCGGCGCTGTTCGAACGATGGGGCGTCTGGCTGGGGGTTCTGGCGGCGCTGATCGTCGCCGCTTATGCGGTGCCGCTTTCGGAGTTGCTGAACAGCCCGAACCCCGGCTCCAAACCTTGGGTCACCTGGTGAGGGGATCAATGCCATGAACCTGGCCCGCAAAATGGTGCTCGGCGTGGCGGCGGTGTCGCTGACGACGTACGGATGCAGCGCGTTTTTCCTGTTCGTGCTGAAGGACTGGCTGGCCCCCGGTGTCCGCGACTGGGTGTATACGGCCGTCATTCTCGCGCTCGGCGTCGTCTGGTCCGGCATTCTCGGCTGGATCGGCGCGCTCTGGCTGAGCCGGCCGCTCGTCCGGTTGACGGAGGCCGCTTTGGAAGCGGCGAAAGGCCGATTGAACGTTCCCGTCGCTTTGCCGCGTTCCGACGACGAGATCCGTCGCCTGGCCGAGGCGTTCCGGCGGATGCTGGACAGTCTGCGGCAGGCGGTGTCGGACATTTCGGACCATGTCGCCCATACGCGGGAGCATGTCGCCACACTCCGGGAAGGAGCCGGACGTGCGGCGACGCGGGCGGAACGGATCGCCGAAGCGTCGGCGTCCATCGCCGAAGGCGCGGCGTCCCAGGCGGATGCCGCGGAAAGAACGCTGCAGGCGGTCGAAAAGACGGCGGAAGCGGCAGAAAGCATCCGTCGCCGCTCGAACGACGCGCGTCAGGCTTCCGCCGAAATGCTCGAAACGATCCAGACGGGCGTCGCGACGCTGCGCGCGATGCTGGAGGGGATGCTCGAGCTGGCGGAGTCGAGCCGCAAGTCCGCCGAAGTCGTTGCCCGACTCGACGAGCAGGCGCAGGGCATCCGGACGATTTCGCAGACGGTCCGGCAGATCGCCGACCAGACGCATCTTCTGGCGCTGAACGCGTCGATCGAGGCGTCCCGGGCGGGCGGCGACGGCGCGGGCTTTTCCGTCATCGCCGGCGAAATCCGCAAGTTGGCCGAGCAAAGCGCCGAAGCGGTGACGGAAATCGAGCGGCTGGTCGAGGAAATGGAAGCGTCGCTGCGGCATGCGGTCGAACGCATCGTCGGCCAGGAGCAGACGGCGAACCGGCAGCGCGAGGCGGGCGAATCCGCCGGTCAGGCATTGGAAAAAATCCACCGCGCTGCGGAAACGGCGGCGGACGCCGTCCGGCGTATCGTCGAGGCTGTGGCGGAACAGGTCGAGTGGATGGACGAGGCGCTGAAACAGGCCGGCGCGATCGCGGAAACGGCGCGGCGCATTTCCGACGAGACGCGGGACGTTTCGGCGGCGGTGCAGGACCAGACGGCGTTTCTGGAGGAGCTGGCGGCGTCGTCGGAAGCATTGCAGAGCCGCGCCGACGCGCTCGGCGGGAAAGTGGCGGCGTTTACGGTTTGACGGTCGACGGCCGGCGCTGTTTATGTCAGAATACATGACAAAAACCTCTTGACAACACGTCTCGATGTGAGTTAATATAACAAACGAAGCCACAATCGAATACGGAAGCCCCAGCGGCTCGCCGCCGGGGAAATGCGGTCGTCTAGGGTTCCGTCGGAACGGGCGCGGAAGTCTGCGGGGTAGGCGTCCGTTTCGGGGCAGGTCCGAGAGACGACGTACGGCGCTTCCGACGTCGGATGTGCCGTATGCACGGAAGGACAAAAGCCTGGGAGGTCATTTTCCGAAATGATCGTCCGGGCTTTTGTCCTTTTTTTCGTGCCGCGTTCGCCGCAACGTTCGCTGCATTTCTTGAATCTTTTCTCACAAGGAAGGGAGGAAAAACATGACACCGATCGTCAGCAAAACGTTTCGTCCCGGAGAGAAGTGGTCCGGCGTCGTCCGGAGGGGCAGGCTCGTCCGGTTCACGGCGACGGCGGCCGGCGCGAACGTCGCGCTCGTGCTGTACAACGCCCGCGATCCGAGCGAGCGCTACAACATGCCGGACACGCTGAAGGCGCAGCATACCGCCCGTCTGTCGCGGGGACACGTCCTGATGAGCGACAACGGCCGCGTGCTGGCCAGCATCGTGGAGGACAGCCTCGGCTGGCACGATCCGATCGGCGGCTACACGACGCGGGAAGGAGTCGACCACAAGTACGGAACGACGAATTATCAGCGCGACCGCAACGACTGGCTGAGGTGCGCCACGGAGAATGTCGCCGTCGAGCTCGTGCGCAACGGTCTCCATGTGCGGGACATGATTCCTCCAATCAACCTGTTTTCCAAATTGTGGTATGGCGAAGACGGGCGCATGCATTTCGCGGCCGATCATTGTCCGGCGGGGGCGTCGGTCGCGCTGCGGACGGAAATGGACGTGCTCCTGATCCTGTCCAATACGCCGCATCCGCTCGATCCGCGCGTTCCGTACCCGTCGGTGCCGGTCCGCATGGACGTGTTCCCGTGCCGGCCGGCCGGACCGACGGACGAATGCGTCGCGTTCAGGCCGGAGAACCGTCGGGCGTTCGAAAACACGTGGGAATACTGCGCGCTTCTCGGGCTTGACGGAGAACGGGAGGGGATGCCGACATGAACGCGCCGGTAAAAAAAGTGGAGAGCGCAAGAAAACCGGAAGACGCGATCCTCGATCTCGTCATCCCGGCCGGTGAGGGCTGGCTGCACGTGCTGGAGGCCGGTCAGGTGCTGCGCATCGTCGATCTGGAGGGCAATCAGGCGGTCGACACACTGTTTTATGATGCGGACTGCCCGGAAGACCATTACAGCGCGATCGCGACGATTCAGGCGCAGGGCAACCTTTACCTGACCGCCGGCTCGGTGTTGCGGGCGGAGTCCGGCAAGCCGCTCGCGGAGATCGTCGCCGACACGTGCGGCCGACACGACACATTGGGCGGAGCGTGCTCCGCGCAAAGCAATACGGTGCGGTACGCGCACGAAAAACATTACATGCACAATTGCCGGGACACGTTTTTGCTGCAGCTAGCCAAACGTCCGGAAGCGGGGCTGGCCAAGCGCGATCTGGCGCCGAACGTCAACTTTTTCATGAACGTGCCGGTGACGCCGGAAGGAAACCTGACGTTCGCCGACGGCATTTCCGCGCCCGGCTGCTACGTCGAGCTGCGCGCCTTGACCAGGCTGATCGTGCTGATTAGCAATTGCCCGCAGCTGAACAATCCGTGCAATGCCTACAATCCGACGCCGATCGAGGTGCTCGTCTGGAACGAATAGGGGGAAACGTCGGTGTTTCGTAAAGTACTGATTGCCAACCGCGGTGCGATCGCCGTCCGGATCGCCCGAACGCTGCGCCGGATGGGGATCGCTTCCGCGGCCGTCTATACGAAGGCCGATCGCGACAGCCTGCACGTCGAGGCGGCGGACGAGGCGGTGCTGATCGGGGAAGGACCGGCGAAAGACAGTTATTTGGACGCCGGGCGGATTTTGGACGTCGCCGAGCGCGTGGGAGCGGACGCCGTTCATCCGGGTTACGGGTTTCTGAGCGAAAACGCCGCGTTCGCCCGCGCCTGCCGGGAGCGGAACATCGCGTTTATCGGTCCGGATCCGGAACATATCGACATGTTCGGTCTCAAGCACGCCGCGCGGGCGTTCGCTCGACAGGCCGGCGTGCCGCTGTTGCCGGGGACGCCGCCGGTTTCGGAAATCGAGGCGGCGGTCCGGAGCGCGGCGGAGATCGGCTATCCCATCATGTTGAAAAGCGCGGCGGGCGGCGGGGGCATCGGCATGCGCGTCTGCTGGCACGAGGCCGAACTGCGCGAGGCGTTCGGATCGGTGCGCGCGCTGGCGGAAACGTATTTCGGCGACGGATCGGTTTTCCTGGAAAAATATATCCCTTACGCCCGGCACGTCGAAGTCCAGATTTTCGGCAACCGGTTCGGCGAGGCTGCGGCGATCGGCGAGCGCGACTGTTCCGTGCAGCGGCGCAACCAGAAAGTGATCGAGGAGACGCCCGCCCCGCATCTTCCGCCGCGCGTCAGGACGGACATGTGGGAGGCGGCGCGCCGGCTCGCGCGGCTCGCGAAATACCGCAGCGCGGGGACGGTCGAATTTTTGTACGATCCGGAGACCGAGCGGTTTTATTTTCTGGAAGTCAATACGCGGCTTCAGGTGGAGCACGGGGTCACTGAGGAAGTGTACGGCATTGATCTGGTCGAGTGGATGGTCCGGGAAGCGGCGGACGATCTTCGCGGGCTGGAATCGCGGATCGGCTCGCCGAACGGTCACAGCATCCAGGCGCGCCTGTATGCGGAAGACCCTTTCGCCGGGTTTCGGCCGAGCGCGGGCCGGATCGACGCCGTGCGCTTTCCCGCCGGCGTGCGCGTGGAGACGTGGATTCGCGACGGGGCGGAAGTCTCGACCTTGTACGATCCGATGCTGGCCAAAATCATCGTGTGCGGCGACGACCGCGACGACGCCGTCCGGAAGCTTGCGGCGGCGCTGGACGAAACGCGCGTATACGGCGTGACGACGAATTTACCGTTTTTGCAGGAGTTGCTCGCGCGGCCTGATTTCCGGCAGGGGCGCGTGCACACGAAAATGCTGGAAGGGTTTTGCCCCGACGAGGCGGCGATTGAAGTCGTCGACGGCGGGGTGCAGACGACCGTTCAGGACTGGCCGGGAAGAATCGGCTACTGGGACGTCGGCGTGCCGCCGAGCGGCCCGATGGACGCGTTGTCGTTCCGAATCGGCAACCGGCTGCTCGGCAATCCGGATTCAGCGCCTGGTCTTGAGCTGACGCTGCGGGGCGGGACGTACCGGTTTCGCGGCGACGTCCGGTTTTGCCTGACCGGCGCCGATATGGACGCGAAGCTGGACGGCCGGCCGGTGCCGATGTATGCACCGGTGTCGGCCGGGCGCTGGCAGACGCTGGAATTCGGCGAGGCGCGCGCCGGCATGCGGACGTATCTGCTGGTGGAAGGAGGCTTCGACGTTCCGCAGGTGTTGGGCAGTTCGTCGACGTTTACGCTCGGCGGTTTCGGCGGTCACGGCGGCCGTGCGCTTCGTGCGGGCGATGTGTTGCGGGTGCGCGGCTCCGCGGCATGCGGCCGTCCAGGCGGCCGTGCGGACGGCGGTGCGGGCGGTGGTGCGGGCGGCGGTTCGGGCGGCGTCGAGATGAACGGTGCGGCGGACGGCCGTTTTGCGAAAGCCGGGAATGCGCCGCGCGACGCGGAGTTGCCGGTCGAACTGCGGCCCGCGATCGGACGGGAATGGACGATCGGTGTCCTCCCCGGCCCGCATTGCACGGCGGAATTTTTGCAAGGGACGTATTTGCGGCAGCTCGCGGAAACGCGGTGGCAGGTTCATTTCAACAGTTCGCGCACCGGCGTCCGGCTGGTCGGGCCGTCGCCGGCGTGGGCGAGGGAAGACGGCGGGGACGCCGGACTGCATCCGTCGAACATTCACGACAACGCCTATGCGGTCGGGGCGCTCGATCTGACGGGAGACATGCCGATTCTGCTCGGGCCGGACGGGCCGAGTCTCGGCGGATTCGTCTGTCCGGCGACGACGGCCGCCGCGGAGCGATGGAAACTCGGCCAGTTGCGCCCCGGCGATACCGTCGTGTTTCGGCTGCTGACGCTCGAAGAGGCGGAACAGTTGCGAAAAAGCCTGGAACGTTTTCTCGATGCTGTTTCGGACGCCGTTTCGGGAACGTCGGGGGGTTCGGCCGAAGGAAAAAGCCTTTCGCCGGATCCACTACAGGCAATGTTCGTGCGGAAAACGCCGCAGGAGTCGCCGCCGGTGAGACTGCCCGATCCGGAATATCCGGTTCTCGCCCGCGAGGCCGAGGGCCGGCGGTTTCCGATCACCGTGCGGGCGAGCGGGGACGAATACGTGCTCGTCGAATACGGCGGACTCGAGCTCGACCTGCGCTACCGCTTTCAGGTGCACGCCCTGATGGAAGCGATCCGGGAAAGCGGCGTCTTGCCTTACATCAACTTGACGCCGGGCATCCGGTCGCTTCAGGTGCAGTTCGATCCCGACCGGATGAGTTCCCGGGACGTGTGCGCGAAAATTCTCGAACTGGACCGCGCATTGCCGCCGCTGGAGTCGATGCGCGTGCGTTCGCGCGTCGTGCGGCTGCCGCTGTCGTGGGACGATCCGGCGGTCCGGCTGGCCGTCGAGCGTTACTGCCGGAACATCCGCCCCGACGCGCCTTGGTGTCCGGACAATCTGGAATTCATCCGGAGAATCAACGGGCTCGACCGCGTGGAGGACGTCCGCTACATCGTCTTTTCCGCCGAATATCTGGTGCTCGGGCTGGGCGACGTCTACCTGGGCGCGCCGGTGGCGGTGCCGCTCGATCCGCGGCACCGGCTCGTGACGACGAAGTACAATCCCGCGCGGACGTGGACGCCGGAAAACGCGGTCGGCATCGGCGGGGCGTATCTGTGCATTTACGGCATGGAAGGACCGGGCGGGTACCAGTTGGTGGGCAGAACGGTCCAGGTATGGAATACGTTTCAGAAGATACCGGTTTTTGAGCCGGGAAAGCCGTGGCTGCTGAGGTTTTTCGACCGGATCCGCTTTTATCCCGTCGATGCCGGCGAGTTGGCGCAAATCCGCGAGGAATTCCCGCGCGGGCGGTTTTCGATCGAGGTGGAGGAGGCCGAATTCGATCTCGGGGAATATTTCGGTTTTCTGAAGCGGATCGCGGATGAGGCGGCGGCGTTCCGGGCGAGGCAGCAGGCGGCGTTTGCTGAAGAACGGCGCAGATGGAAAGAATCGGGGCTTGCCGAGTACCGGTCCGAGGTCGAGGCGGCCGTTTTCGCGGCGGAAAGCGGCGAAGAAGCTGCGTTACCGCCGGGGGCGAGCGCCGTCCGCTCGCAGATTTCCGGAAGTGTTTGGAAAATTCTGGTGGAACCGGGTCGTGCGGTTCGTCGCGGCGACCCGCTCGTCGCGCTGGAAAGCATGAAAATGGAATTCATCCAGCAGGCGCCGTGCGACGGGACGGTCGTTTCCGTCCACGTCCGGCAGGGCGAGACGGTTCCGGCGGGGCGCGTCCTCGTCGGGCTTATTCCGGCGCAATTCGGCGGAGGAGAGTGAGCGATGCGCTGGACGATCTGCGAACTGAGGGCCCGGTATCTCGCCGGCGAGCTGTCGCCCCGTGAGGTCGTCCGCATGCTCGCGGAAAAAGCGGAGGCGGACCGAGGTTGGAACGTCTGGATTACGCCGCCCGATCCGGAGCGTCTGGAATCTTATTTGCGGCGTTTGGAGTCGACGGACCCGGCGGAGGCGCCGCTCTGGGGCGTGCCGTTCGCCGTGAAGGACAATATCGACGTCGCCGGGATGCCGACGACGGCGGCGTGTCCGGCTTTTTCCTATGTCCCCGAGCGGAATGCCGTCGTCGTGGAGCGGCTCGTCGCCGCCGGCGCGGTTCCGCTCGGCAAGACGAACCTCGACCAGTTCGCGACCGGCCTCGTCGGGACGCGCAGCCCGTACGGGGAGACCCGGAACGCGCTTCGCCCCGAGCTGATCAGCGGCGGTTCGAGTTCCGGGTCGGCGGCGGCGGTGGCGCTCGGGCACGCGGTATTTGCGCTTTCGACCGACACGGCGGGTTCCGGTCGCGTGCCGGCGGCGCTGAACGGCGTTTACGGCTTCAAACCGGCGCGCGGCGCCTGGCCGACGGTCGGCGTCGTGCCTGCGTGCCGGAGTCTCGACTGCGTCGGCGTGTTCACCGCGACCGCCGAAGACGCGCTCGCGGTCGACCGCGTCGTGCGCGGACCCGATCCCGGCGACGCTTGGGCGAGACGGTTGTCGGTTCCCGTGCCGGCCGGGCCGTCGCGCGTCCTGATTCCCGATCGGACGCCCGTTTTTTTCGGGCCGTTCGCGAAGGAATACGCGTCGGCGTGGGAAGCGGCGGCGAAACGCGCGGCGCGGATGGGAGTGCCGGTGGAGAAAATCGATTTGGCGCTGTTCGATGAGGCGTCGGCGTTGCTTTACGACGGTCCATGGGTTGCGGAGCGATGGGCGGCGCTCGGCGATTTCGTCGGAGGCCGGCCGGAGGCCGTCTTTTCGGTCACGCGGGACGTTTTGTCCACCGGTGCGCCGGGCCGGTACGACGCCGTCGATCTGTTTCGGGCGATGCACCGGTTGCGCGAATTGCGCCGCGACGTGCGGAGGTTGTTGGAAAACGCCGTGCTTCTTTTGCCGACTTGCGGCGGCACTTGGACGATCGACGAGGTGCGGCGCGAACCTTTTGCGACGAACCGGTCGCTCGGCCGGTATACGCATTTTTGCAATCTGCTCGATCTGAGCGCCTTGACTTGTCCCGCCGGCGAGGCGGGCGAACGGCTGCCGTTCGGCGTGACGTGGTATGCGCTGGCCGAACAGGAGTCGCTGTTATTCGGTGCGGAGGCGATGTTTCGAGGTCGTATGTTTCGCGGTCGTGAGGCGGGCGGCCGGACGAACGATGCGGGCGGCGAAACCGGCGGCGCGGAAAAGGAAACGGACAGCGCTGCCGGATGGCCGGACGATGCGGGTAGAAGGCCGGACGGCACGGTGGGCGAAGAGGTGGAACTGGCGGTATGCGGCCTTCACATGCGGGGGTTCCCGTTGGAGCGGCAAATGCTCGCATGCGGGGCGACGTGGCTCGGCGAATCGCGGACGGCGCCGTTTTACCGCATGGTGATCTTGCCGCTTGATCCGCCGCGTCCGGGACTCGTGCGCGTGTCCGGCGGCGGGGCGTCCGTCGCCGTGGAGCGTTGGTCGGTGCCGGTCGAATCGCTCGGCCGACTGGTCGAATCCGTCCCGCCGCCGCTGGTCGTCGGCAAGGTAGAGCTTGAAGACGGCCGTTATGTATGCGGGTTTCTGTGCGAACACTGGGCTGCGGAGGCG
Source organism: Candidatus Reconcilbacillus cellulovorans (assembly GCA_002507565.1). Classification (GTDB taxonomy): domain Bacteria; phylum Bacillota; class Bacilli; order Paenibacillales; family Reconciliibacillaceae; genus Reconciliibacillus; species Reconciliibacillus cellulovorans. The sequence goes on along the minus strand of MOXJ01000030.1, from coordinate 20,367 downwards.
GCCGAAGACATTACGCGGTACGGCGGCTTTCGCGCCTATTGCGAATCGCTCGGAAGGAGGGATCGGACATGGAACGATCGGGAATAACCGACGGCCGCGCGGAAGTCCGCACGGGCGCGGAAGGCGAGAGGCGGACACTTCGGCCGACGCTGACGATGTTTCAGGTCGTTTTTCTGGGACTGGCCTGGATGACGCCAATGATCTATTTTTCGGTATACGGCGTGGCGTATGAAGCGTCGCGCGGGCATTTGACGGAAACGTATCTGATGGCGATGATCGCCATTTTGTTTACCGCCCGCAGCTACGGCGTCATGGCGGCGCGGTTTCCGCAATCGGGGTCGGCCTATACGTTCGCCAAACAGACGCTTCATCCGTATCTCGGGTTTCTGGTCGGCTGGGCGCTCATGCTGGACTATCTGTTTTCGCCGATCATCGCCTATTTGACGTTCGGCATTTACATCCACGCCTGGTTTCCGGTAGTGCCTGCCGAGGTATGGATGGTTGCCTTGAACGCTGTGCTGACGGTCATCAATCTTCTGGGCGTCCGCCTGTCGGCACAGATCAGCCGGCTGTTCGTGCTCGTCCAGATCGGGTTTATCGCACTGTTCAGCGGGTGTCTGGCGTATCGACTTGCGGAAGGGGCGCCTTTTTCGACGGAGATGTTTTTTAACGCGGGACCGTCCGTGCTGCTCGCCGGAACGGCGATCATCTGCTTTTCCTTTCTCGGGTTCGACACGGCGACGACGCTGTCGGAAGAGACGCTGGAGCCGCGGAAAAACATTCCGCGCGCCGTCATGTGGATCGTGCTGATCGCCGGCGTCGTTTACGCCGTGCCCTCGGTGCTGACGCAAGGGCTGTTTCCCGTGCAGGCGTTTGAAGAGCTCGATTCGGCCGGTCTGGAAGTCGTCCGGCGGGTCGGCGGCGCGGCGCTCGCGTCGGTGTTCATGGCGGTGCTGCTGATGGCGATTTTCACGCAGGGGCTGACGTCCGTCACGAGTCTGTCGCGGCTGATGTTCGTCATGGGGCGGGAATCGGTGTTGCCGGAGCGGGTGTTCGGGTATTTGCATCCGCGTTGGCGGACGCCGGCGGCGAACGTATTGGTGACCGCCGTCGTGTCTCTTCTGGCGCTCGCGATCTCGCTGGACGACGCGGTGCGGTTCGTCAGCTTCGGCGCGCTGACGGCGTTTCTGATGGTCAACGTCTGCGTCGTCGCGCATTGTTTTTTCCGTGCGTCCGATCGGTCGTTCGCGACGTTCGTCCGGTATTTGCTGGTGCCGGTCGTCGGCGGGGCGTATGTCGCCTGGCTGCTTGTGAGCATGGATCACACCACGCTGGCGTTCGGGTCGATCTGGCTGACGTTGGGCGTCGTCTACAGCATGATCCGGTCAGTCTGGCGCAACCGACACGACGCTCGCCGGATCCGGGCGGAGGCGGCGGGGTTGTGACTTGCAATTCCATTGCGACCGCGATATAATTAAAATCGTCCATAATCGTAAACGCCGACTCGGGTGTCTCGATACGAGCATCCGGCGGTGATGCGACGTTTTTCGTTCGGACGGAAGCACCGTCCGGACCGGATCGTCGGTTGCGCGCCAGTGTCGCGCGCATCCGGCGTCCGGCTCCGGGCGGTTTTGTTTTGTGGTACAATACTTGTAAGCGAAAGGACGAGGGGTGTTGGTCGAACGGCGAAAACAGGGAAATGGCGGGGATATGGAAAATGACGGTCGGATCGCAGACAGTGATCGGGATCAGGTCGAACCGCAAAATGCGAATGCTCCGGCGGAGATCGCCGCTGCCGAAGCGGCGGCGGGCGTCGAAAGGGCGGTGCATCCCGGAGACTCGCCGGCGACGGGCGGACGGTCTTCGCGATCGACGTCGACCGCCTTGCCGGCTGCGCCTTCACCGGTTGATGTCGCCGGCGTCCCGCCGCAGGCGCAGGCGCCCGACACAACCGGGTCGGCGGAGCCGGTTCCTTCGCCGCCCGTACCGGTCTATCACGTGCACGACCTCGCCTACCGCGGCCTTCTGTCGGTCAAGGCGGTGTTTCTCGACTTCCTGCGCTCGTTCGTGCCCGCCGACTGGGTGCGCGACCTCGACGAAGACAGTTTCACCCAGGTCGAGTCGACGCTCGTCCTGCAGGACCTCCGCAAGCGGGAGCCGGACGTCGTCTGGCGCGGGCGGCTGCGCACCGACGGGCGCGAGATCGTCGTCGTCGTGCTGGTCGAGGTGCAGTCGACGGTCGAGACGAGGATGGCGCTCCGGCTGCTCGGGTACATGACGGCGATCTGGCAGAAGGAAGCCGAGAAGCGGGCGACGGGATCGCAAGGACCGAACGCGACGACGGGGAAGCTGCCGGCGATCGTGCCGATTGTGATTTACAACGGGAAGCGGCCGTGGACGGCGGCGCGGCGGTTTCGGGAGCTGATCGAGGGGGCGGAGTGGTTTTCGGGAAGGTTGGTGGATTTTGAGTACTGGCTGATCGACGTGCGGCGGCTGAAGGAGGAGGAGCTGCTGGGGTTGTCGGGAGCGATGGCGGCGGTGTTTTGGCTGGACGGGACGCGGGACGAAGCGGAGATGGCGCGTCGGCTGAGGCGGCTGGTGCGGCTGCTTTCGCGGGTGCCGGAGGATCAGGTGGGGCCGCTGTTGGATTGGGTGAGTGCGGTGTTGGCGTCGCGATTGCCGGCGGAGGAAGGTCCGGCGCTTTTGGGGCGGCTGAAGGAAGTGCGAAGCGTGGAGGAGGCGGAAGAAGTGGCGACGAATTTCGAGCGGATGTTGGACCGGTGGTTGGAGAAGACGGAGAGGCGAGGCTGGGAGAAAGGCCTGAAGGCGACGGCGGTACGGTTGATGGCGAAGGGGATGGACGACGGGTTTATCGCGGAAGTAACGGGACTGTCGCCCGAAGAAATCGCGCGTCTGCGTCGGGAAGCAACAGATGAGAAGCCCTTATCATAATCCTCCTTAATAACAATTATCAGAAAATTTTATACCCTGTCCGTCGCCGGACGACCGTCGCGCATATATAAATATTGCAAACAGTATGATAGATTTGTCTTGACGGAGATTTCGTGCGACTCGCGGCCGTCCGGTTTCAAAGCGGTCGGACAGTCCGCGGGCGAGAGAAAGGAGCGGCGGCTCTCATGGCGGCCACGTTGCCGAAAACGAACGAACGCGGCTTTTTTGAAATCCGGCTGGAGTCGATCGGAGGACTGGGTGCGAACCTGGCCGGCAAGATGCTGGCGGAGGCCGGCGTCGTCGGGGCCGGACTCAACGGCGTCAGCTTCTCGACGTACGGGTCGGAGAAGAAAGGATCGCCCGTCAAGGCGCACATCCGCTTCTGCCGTCCCGACATGGAGATCCGCGATACCGCTCCCGTCGAGCGGCCGCACGTCGTCGGCGTGTTTCACGAAGCGCTGTACAAGACGGTCAACGTCGTCAGCGGCATTTACGAAGACAGCATCGTGCTCGTCAATTCCGCCAAGGATCCCGACCGGCTGAAGGAGATGCTGAAGCTCAAAGGCGGAACGATCGCGGTCGTCGACGCGACGGGCATCGCGCTGGAGGAGAAAAACCGCGTCAACATGGCGATGCTCGGCGGCTTGTTCAGGTTGTGTGAATTTCTTGATCCGGAGGCAATGAAAGCGGTTATCCGAAAATCATTGGAGAAAAAGTACCCGCATGCCGTGCAGCCGGCGATCCGGACGTTCGAGCGTGGCTACGAGGAAGTGAAGTTCAAGACGTTTCCGTTGCCGAAAGGCGAGGAAATGCCGCCCTACGTCCGCTACGACACGCCGATTCTCGGTTACGCGACGCAGCCGATCGGCGGCACGATCATCAATCCCGGCAACAGCGTGCTGCGCGACCTGAGCATTTCACGCGCGGGCATGATGCCGCATTTTCACGAGGAAAAATGCATTCATTGCGCCGCGTGCGATACGGTGTGTCCGGACTTTTGCTTCGTCTGGGCGGAGTTGCCCGACAAGAAGGGCCGCCCGCAAATGTTTCTGCAGGGAATCGATTACCAGTATTGCAAGGGTTGTCTGAAGTGCGTGCAGGCGTGTCCGACCGAGGCGCTGACGGCGGCGCGCGAGGAAGACGGCTATGCCGAACGCCATCGCGTGCCGCACCGGTTCAACTGGGCGATGCCGCAGCCGGCCGCCGTAGGGGCCGGCCGGTAGGCGGACGGACGACAAAAAGAGCCGAAACGGACGGAGAATCGAAGAAACGGAAGAAGGAGGGAAAAAGCCGATGGCGATCGAACTGAAGCGCGAGCTCGGCACCGGGAAAGTCGAACAGCGCGTCGTCTACGAGTCCGGCAACGAAATGGCGGCTTATGCGGCTCACCAGATCAACTATCATATTATGGGGTATTTCCCGATCTCCCCGTCTACCGAAGTCGCGCAATTTCTGGATCTGATGAAAGCCAACGGCCAGCACGACATCGTGCTCATCCCCGCCGACGGCGAGCACAGCTCGGCGGGCGTCTGCTATGGCGCGTCGATCGCCGGCGGACGCGTGTTCAACGCGACGAGCGCGAACGGTTTTCTCTACATGCTGGAGCAGATGCCGGTGCAGTCGGGCACGCGGTTTCCGATGGTGATGAACCTTGTCTGCCGGTCGGTGTCGGGGCCGCTCGACATTCACGGCGACCATTCCGATCTGTATTTCGCGCTCAACATCGGCTGGCCGATCCTGCTCTGCCGCACGCCGCAGGCCGTCTACGACATGAACATTATGGCGATCAAGCTGGCGGAGCATCCGGACGTCCGGCTGCCCGTGCTCGTGGCGTTCGACGGATATTTCACGTCGCACCAGAAACGCCGCGTGCAGACGTTCGCGCACCGCGAGGACGTGCTGAAGTTCATCGGCGAGCGGCCGCCGAAAGGGTTCCCGGACGTGCTCGACCGCAACAACCCGATCACGGTCGGCCCGTACATGAACGAGCCGGATTTCATCAACAACCGCTACCAATTGTCCGAGGCGATGTACCGCGCCGGGGAAGTTTACGACCAAATCCGACGCGAATACGCCGAGCTGACGGGGCGCGACTATCCGCCGGTAGACTTGTACCGGATGGAAGACGCTGAAGTCGCCGTGTTTCTGCTCAATTCCGCCGCCGAGATCGTCAAGGACGTCGTCGACGATCTGCGCAGGCAAGGCATTAAGGCCGGCTCGATTTCGCCGAACATCATCCGCCCGTTCCCGGCCAAGGAAATCGCCGAGGCGCTGCGCAACGTCAAGGCGGTCACCGTCGGCGACCGGGCGGATTCATACGGCGGCCACGGCGGCAACATGACGCAGGAAGTGAAAGCGGCGCTGTTTACGCACGGCAACCGGAACACGCTGGTGATCAGCCGCGTGTACGGCCTGGGCGGCAAAGATTTTTACGCCGAAGACGGACTGAATCTGTTTAGGCTTGCGATCGAGGCGGCCGAGAAAGGATACGTCGAAAAGCCGTTCGACTATTATGGTCACACGCCCGGCGATCCGGCGAAAGCGCCGCAGCGCGTCCTCGAGCCGCTCAAGTACGAAGACCTGAAGACCGGACTGATCACGGTGACGCCGGACGAGCAGACGGGCAAGCTGAACGTGCGCATTCCGCCTCTCCGGTCGCTGACCAAAAAACCGAAGCGGATCGCGCCCGGCCACAGCGCGTGTCCCGGCTGCGGCATCTTTTCCGGCTTGGAGCTGTTTTTCAAGGGAATCGAGGGCGACATCGTCGCGCTGTTTCAGACCGGCTGCGCCATGGTCGTCACGACGGGCTATCCGTATTCTGCACACAAGCAGACGTACATCCACAACTTGTTCCAGAACGGCGCGGCGACGCTGGCGGGCGTCGTGGAAACGTTCTGGGAGCGCAAACGCCGCGGCGAACTCGACGAGCTGAACCTGCCGGATGATTTCACGTTCGTCATGGTGACGGGCGACGGCGGCATGGACATCGGCATGGGAGCGGCGATCGGCGCCGCGCTGCGCAACCACAAGATGATCATCCTGGAATACGACAACGAAGGCTACATGAACACCGGCGCGCAGTTGTCGTACTCGACGCCGATGGGTCACCGGACGTCGACGTCGAACGTCGGCTCCCGGCAGGGCGGGAAGCTGTTTCATCATAAGGATACGCCGCAAATTATGGCGGCGACGAATATTCCGTACGTGTTCACCGGTTCGGAGGCGTTCCCGCAGGATCTGCTCAAAAAAGCGGCGAAAGCCCAATGGTACGCACAACACGAGGGGCTTGTCTACGGCAAGATTCTGATCACGTGTCCGCTGAACTGGTTGTCCGAGGACCAGGACGGCACGAAAATCGTCGAGGCTGCGGTCAACTGCTGTTTCTTCCCGCTGTACGAAGTAGAGCGCGGCGTGACGACGATCACCTACAATCCGGAGGAGAAGAACAAAAAGATTCCCGTTTCCGAGTGGCTGAAGATGATGGGTAAGACGCGCCACCTGTTGAAACCGGAGTACGAGGAGACGCTGCGGGAGTTCGAGCGGGAAGTCGAGCGCCGGTGGAACATCCTGAAGGCGAAACACGAACATCCGTGCTTATGAACAAAACGGCCGCTTCCGGCCGCGGTCGTCCCGGAGAACGGACGATCCGACCGTGGGCGGCTTTTTTTTTATGCCCGTCACGGCCGCCGGGGGCGATGGCGTTTGCGGAAAGCGGCCGGTGAAACGCCGACGTGCCGTTTGAACATCCGGTAAAAATGGGGCAGGCTTTCGAAGCCGCACCGTTCGGCGACCGCGGCGATCTTGTCGTCGGTGTTCATCAGCGCTTCCTTGGCGAGGACGATTTGTTTCATGATCCGGTACGACGTGACCGTCATGCCGGTCGCCTTCCGGAACACGCGGCTGAAATGGGCGGGCGTCACGTTGGCGTTCCGTGCAAGCGACGCAAGCGTTACGGCAGCACCGGGGCGGCGTTCCAGCAGGTCGAGCGCGTCGCGGATCCACGGCGGCGCAGCCGGCGGTTCGGACGCGCGTCCGTCCTCGGGAACGCGTGCGGCCGTTTCGCGGCCGAGTTCGAGCAACAGCCGTGCTAGCGCGATCGCGACGGCGTGTCGGTATCCAGGTCGAAGCAGCGAGATTTCGTCGTGAACGGCGTCCAGCCATCTTTCCACGGTCCGTCGCGTTTCGGGACGGAGCGAAATCCGGTGGTTGCGCTCCGATTTCGCGCGGTCGAACGCCGCGAAGAGCGAAAACGATTCGCCGAGCGACCGATCGCCGATCAGGGAGCGGTCGAAAAAGACGACGGAGGACGTCACGGGATCGTCCGGATCGGGATTGGCGCGATGTACGGTATTTCCGGGAATGACGAACAAGTCGCCTTCCCGCATCGGATAGAGCCGATGGTCGATCAAAAACGTCCCCCGCCCGCGATGGACGTAGACGATTTCCTCCCAGTCATGGACGTGGTCGGGAAGCTCCTGGTGCGGCTGTTTCGTATCGCGGTGGACGAAGACGAACGGAAAGACGGCGCCGCGGTCGAACGGTTTGCGCAGAACGGTCAAGCGTCGTTTCCTCCTCTCCCGATGCGAGTCCATGATCATGATATCAAAAAAAGCGATGAAATCGTCAACAAACGCAAATTTATTGACGGTTTTTGATGTCGTAGAATCGAGAATGAAAGGAGGGTTCCCGCTTGAAATACCGGATATTGGGGAAAACAGGACTGCGGGTGTCCGTTCTCGGCTACGGCGCATCGTCGCTCGGCTCCGTGTTTCGGCCGATCGACGAAACGGAAGGTGTGCGTTCCGTCCGCGTCGCGTTCGACATGGGCGTCAATTTTTTCGACGTATCGCCCTACTACGGCCTGACGAAGGCGGAATCCGTCCTGGGCCGGGCGCTCGAAGGCATTCCGCGCGACCGTTACATTCTGTCGACGAAAGCGGGCAGGTACGGGACGGACGTGTTCGACTTTTCGCCGGAGCGGATCGTCCGGAGCGTCGAAGAAAGCTTGCGGCGGCTGCGGACGGATTACGTCGACATTTTGCTGTTGCACGACATTGAGTTCGTTCCGTTCGCGGAGATTGCCGAGGCTGTCCCCGCGGTACGCCGCCTGAAAGAACAGGGCAAGGTCCGATTCTGGGGCGTATCCGGTCTACCGCTGGCCGTTTTCGAGAAAACACTGGAAGCGTTCGATCCAGACGTCATCTTGTCCTATTGCCATTATTCGCTGAACGACACGACGCTGCTTCGTCTGTTGCCGCGCCTGGAAGCGAAAAACGTCGGCGTCGTCAACGCGTCGCCTCTGTCCATGGGTCTTCTGACGTTGCGGGGGGCACCGGACTGGCATCCCGCCGACGAGGAAATCCGGCGAGTATGCCGACGGGCGGCGGAACATTGTGCGCAAAAAGGCGCGGATCTGGCGAAGCTGGCCGTCCAGTTTTCGACGGCGAACGAGCGGATTCCGACGACACTCGTCAGCACGGCCGACCCGGACCATATCCGGCGCAACATCGAATGGACGGACGAACCGGTCGACGAGGAACTGTTGCGTGAGGTGCTGGATATGCTCGCGCCGATTCGAGACCGCACGTGGCCGAGCGGTCGGCCGGAGTATTGGGGAGGGGACGGGGGATGAAACGGATCGTGTGCGCGGAACCGCGCAAATTGCGCCTGGAAGAGGCGCCGGAGCCGACGGCCGGGCCGAGCGAGGCGATCGTCCGCATCCGCAGGGTCGGCGTGTGCGGCACGGACATTCATGCCTATCGCGGGGAACAGCCGTATTTCACGTATCCGCGCGTACTCGGGCACGAACTGGCCGGCGTCGTCGAAACTGTCGTGCCCGCCGGTGACGGGTGCGAGGCGTCCGATGCCGTCGGTCGGAACGTCCGCCCGGGCGACGCGGTGGCGGTGATTCCGTATCTGGAATGCGGCCGGTGCGTGGCCTGCCGCGGCGGCAAACCGAACTGCTGCGTCCGCCTGAACGTGCTCGGCGTCCACATCGACGGCGGTATGTGTGAACGGTTGGCGGTTCCGCTCGATCATTTGATCAAAACCGACGGATTGACGTACGACCAGGCCGTGATTATCGAACCGCTGGCCATCGGCGCGCATGCGGTGCGGCGCGCGGACGTTCAGTCCGGCGAAACGGCGCTGGTCGTCGGCGGCGGACCGATCGGACTCGGCGTCATGGCGTTCGCGAAAGCATTCGGCGCAAGGGTCGTCGCGATGGATTTGAGCGAGGAGCGCCTCACTGTCGCGCGGGCGTGGGCAAAAGCAGACGAGACGGTGTGCGTCGGCCGGGACGATTCGGCGCGACGGCTTGCCGAGCTGACGGACGGCGACGGGCCGACGGTTGTGTTCGACGCGACCGGCAACGCCCGTTCGATGCGGCAGGCGTTCGACTATGTCGCGCACGGAGGACGGCTGGTGTTCGTCGGATTGGTGAAGGACGACATCGCGTTTTCGGACGCGGAGTTCCATCGCCGCGAACTGACGCTGCTGGCCAGCCGCAACGCGACGCACGAGGATTTCGAGCGGGTACTGAACGCATTGCGCAGCGGGATCGTGACGGACGAGGGTTACGTGACCCACAGGGTCGCGTTCGAAATGTGGCCCGACGTGTTCGAAGCGTGGACCGTTCCCGGCAGCGGGGTCATCAAAGGGGTGTTGGAGTGGTGATGGCGGCCGGAACGTTTCAGCACGACCGGCATGGGTGTTATTGAAATTTTGTATTTTTCTGATACAGGGATAACATTTCCTTTTTATCATCGAAGTAACCGAATCAAATCAATCAATAAAGAAAAGAAAGGATGTTATCCCAATGAGGACCCAGATCGCATGGGGCAAAAAGGTACTATTGTCTACTCTCGGCCTTGCTGTCTTTTCCGGCGCGGTTCCCGCGACGTGGACCGCGGCGTCGCCAGCGTCCGAGGGAATCACCGTCGTCTCGACCGAATTCGTCGGCATGCCCGCGCCCGCGACGACGAGCGAAATGGCCCGGCTTTACACGAAAGCTTCGTTCAAGGTCACGTACTCCGACGGTTCCGTGAAGATTTTTCCGTTATCCTACAAAATCTTATTCAGATCGACTGATTCAGTGGGAGGGACCGTCGCGGGCGTCGCCGTGGGAGCAAACGGCAAACCGATTATCGATACGAGTATTCCGGGCAACCCGACTCCCTACGTTTCCGACAGCCCGGATGCCAACAGTCTGTTCGAAGTGCCCGGGGCTTTGCCGACCGGCAAAGGGGGCAATCCCTTGACGCTCATCACGCACTACGAATATGTCACCATGAACAATGCCGGCAAATCGGCCTACGGCGTCGTCCCCGGAAGCATGAGTGTAGCCACGATCGACCAAAACAAAGAAACAGGAGAGCTCACCGCCGTTGCCCTGGACAAAATCGATTTTTCGGGTGTCGGCGGTTTATGGATCCCGTGCAACGGTTCGCTGACGCCGTGGGGTACGCATTTGGGCAGCGAAGAGTACGAACCGGACGCCCGGGCTTACGAGGCGGATCCCAAACAAACGTATACTCGCGCTTTTGTTCAAAACTATTACAACGGCGCGACCCGAACCGCCAACCCTTACGCCTACGGCTATTTGCCGGAAGTGACGGTTCATGCCGACCGTACGATCTCCGTCGTGAAGCACTACAGCATGGGCCGCTTTTCGCATGAGCTTGGAAAAGTCGCTCCCGACATGCGCACGGTGCTGTTCGGAGACGACGGGCCCTATACGATGTTGTTTCTGTACGTGGCGGACAAACCGAAGGATTTATCGGCGGGAACGCTCTATGCCGCGAAATGGGTTCAAAAATCGGCCGAAAACGGCGGCTCCGCCGATCTGAAGTGGATCAGACTGGGCCATGCCACGGACGCTGAAATCAAGGCGTATATCGAAAAGGGCGTCAAATTCAGCGACATTTTCGAGGCATCGGATAAGCCGGCCGACGGTTTTACAGCCATCAAGACTTATCCTTCCGGAAAAACGGAATACTTGAAGGTAAAGCCGGGTATGGAAAAAGCGGCCGCTTTCCTCGAATCCCGCCGATACGGCGCTATTTTGGGCGCGACCTCCGAATTCAACAAGATGGAAGGCGTTACGATCAACGTGAAGGACAAAAAAGCTTATGTCGCAATGTCCTCTGTGGTGAAATCGATGGAGAAAGACACGGCCGGAACCGATCCGGCCGACGACATCCAAGTGAACAAAATCAACGCGGGCGTCATTTACGAGTTGACTCTGTCGGGCGGACAGAAAGACACGAGCGGCTCCGCAATCGACAGCGCCTATGTTCCGACGGACATGAAAGGACTTGTTTGGGGCGAAGATCTCGCCGAACCCGACTCCAAAGGAAACAAAGCGGCGGACGACAAAGTGGCCAATCCGGACAATCTGTTCTTCTCCGAATCGCTTCGAACGCTGTTTATCGGTGAGGACAGCGGCATGCACGTCAACAACTACGTATGGGCCTACAACGTGGACACCCGTCGGTTGTCGCGCATCTTGTCCACACCGGCAGGAGCTGAAGCGACCGGCCTTACGGTCGCCGAAAACCTGAACGGGTTCAGCTATATTATGAGCAACATCCAGCATCCGGGCGACGAGATGATCGTGGCCGAAAGCCTAAAAGGCGAAGTCGAACGGTTGATCAATCAAAACTTCAATAACAAAAAATCGGGGATTGTGGGCTATATCGCCGGATTGCCGACCGAAGCGCAAATGCTTGCGGCTAAAACGGACGAAGCGAAACCGGTCCCGGTCCGTGCCAAGGCAGAGGCATTCGGTGCGGACGTCGCTTGGGATTCCCGCAATCATGAAGTCGTCGTAACGAAAGGATCGCGCATGATCGTCTTCACGGTCGGCCAAAAAACCGCGATCGTGGACGGTAAACGGGCGACGCTTCCATTCGCTCCCGAAAACCGAAACGGAACGGTATGGGTACCATGGGGAGTCCTATACGATTTTCTGGTGTATAGTGAATGAAAAACGATTCGTTCCGTCCGGTTGTGCGGGTGGCGGACCGGCTTCTCTTTATGGTAGGATGTAGGAGGAATCACGATTTGCGAAAAAGGGGATGGACGTGCGATGGAGATCCGATTTGCCTTTAGCCCCGCCGAGACGAAGACGATGGATACCGACCGTCTGCGCAGAGAGTACCTTGTCGAGAACTTGATGACGCCCGGCGAGCTGCGTCTCGTGTACGCGCACGTCGAGCGGTTCGTCATCGGCGGCGCCGTTCCGACGTCGGGCGAGCTTCGGCTTGAAGGCGACAAGGCCGTGCTGGGCACCGACTTTTTCCTCGAACGGCGCGAACTCGGCGTCATCAACGTCGGGGGCGACGGCGTCGTGACGGTCGACGGCGCCGAATACGCGCTCGGGGCGAAAGACGGCCTTTACGTCGGAAAAGGCCGCCGCGACGTCCGTTTCCGCAGCGCCGACCCGAACCGGCCGGCCAAATTTTATCTATTGTCGACGACTGCGCACGCCGAATTTCCGACGGTGAAAATCACGCCGGACGAAGCGGAACCGACGCACCTCGGCAACCCGGCTCAGTCGAACGAGCGCGTCATTTACAAATATATACATGCCAAGGGTGCAAAAAGCTGCCAGCTCGTCATGGGCATGACCGCCCTCAAGCCCAACAATATGTGGAACACGATGCCCTGCCATTTACATAGCCGTCGGGCGGAAGTGTATTTCTATTTCGATTTGCCGCAGGATGCGGTGGTATTCCATTTCATGGGGGAACCGTCGGAAACGCGGCACCTCGTCGTCCGCAACGAGCAGGCCGTCGTGTCGCCGCCGTGGTCGATTCATTGCGGCGTCGGAACGAGCCATTACGCCTTTATCTGGGGCATGGGCGGGGAAAATCTCGATTACGCGGACGCGGATCCCGTGCCCATGGCGGTGTTGCGGTAGGACCAATGCGGTTCGAGCCGAAGCGGGATGCGCGGTTGGGCGCGTTGCTCTGGACGGCGGCCGCCGGCGGGTTCGTCCTGTCTGTGGCCGCCGCGGTGCGCGACGCGCGGGCGTGGCCGTTCGTTCTTGTCGGGTGCGCGGCGCTTTTAGCGGTCAGCTGGCTGTGGACGGGGACGTATTACGTGGTGGCCGAGCGGTGGTTGCTGATGCGGGTTGGGCCGTTCCGCAAGATCGCGGATCTGGGGGAAATCCGGTCTGTCCGCCCCGCCCGGTGGCGGCGGCCGAACGCGGCGTGTTCGTTCGAGGGACTGGAGATCGCGTTTGAGCGCCGGGTGTGGCGTGTGTCGCCGGACGACGCGGATCGGTTTATGGAGGCGATTTTGGCGAGGCGGCCGGATTTGCGCGTCGTGCCGGACGGCGGCTCGCCGGTAGCGCGTGGACGTTGTCGCTGAACGAATGGATGTAGCTTGGGAGAAAAAACGTCCCTCCGCTTCGTGGCGGAGGATTGTTTATTTAAAACCGTTTGCCAGTTACATGATGGACGATTTTTGCTTATTACATAGAAAAAAGTAACATAAAAAGAATATGCGACAGTCAACTTCCATCCTGTCGCTTAATTCATCTTGTGCGACCACTTTTACATATAGCATAGCGGAAAACTGGAGTCAAGTCTTAGAGAACTTCTTTCAGACAATCTTCAACAAAGTCCGGTGCTGCTTTTTTAATTTCCTCCACCGTATGCAGATAACGTTGCGTTGTGTTAATGTGGGAATGTCCCAATGTCTGTTGTACTTGCTGAAGAGAAATTACAAGTTCCCCATTAATTGAATTGAATGTAAAGAGAGGTTATACATATACAGGTCAAGTAACGGTGGAAAACAGCGGGAATATATCTGCCAAACTTCGCATTTACGTTCAGGATTATTCGATCGAAGAGGACGGAGTTCATTTTTCAGAACCTGTTCCGGAAAACGCATTTGCAAGTGCGTCTTGGTTCCGCCTTTCCGATTCTGAAGCTCTATTGACTCCACAAAGTTATAAAACGGTATTCTTCACCATCACTGTGCCACTCGACGCTTCACCGGGAGCGCATTGGGCGGTCATCTTTTCTTGCGGCAGATGCAGCGTGCCGAGCCGCTCGCCGACGCGGACTTTTTGTCCTACGGCCAGATCGGGGCGCGGGGTGAATGTTCCGGTTTCGGTGAGCACAACGACGGTCGACCCGAATTCGAAATACGCTAGTTCATCGCCCGCCCGGACAAACCCCGGTTCGCCGCCGACATAACGGATGCCGCTGACGTTCAGCGCACCAACCTTGACCAGGGCGATTTCGCCGAAAGTATGCCGGATGTATGTGATCAGCCGCTCGTTGCGGCTGAGGACACGGCGGATGCGTCGCATGCCGAACTCGTTGACGGGATACGTGCGGCCGGGCACGTGTTCGGATTCGACGCATTCGCCCGTCGCCGGCGCGTGGATGCGGTGATAGTCCGACGGTGCAAGGTACAGCACGATGTAGAATCCGTCGCGGTAGTGGATGACCCGCGGGTTGTGATGGAGTAATTCCTCGAGCGGATAATCCTGCCCCTTAACTTCCGGTATGACTCCCTCTTTCGCACTGCCCAGCGCGACGACGCGCGCGTCGACCGGACTAACGAGCGCCGCGGGATCCGGGTCGACGGGGCGCATCCCCGGTTTCAGCCTCCGGATGAAAAACGCGTTCAGCGATTCGTATTCCTGCAGGTGTTTTTCCGATTCGGACGCGTCGATGTTGTAAGCCTTGACGAACAGAGGGATCAGCTTCCGGCTGAGGCGCGATTTCGCAAACGACCCTGCCACGCGGGAAACCGCCTTGTGCGCGGCGAGTTCCGTCAACAGTCGGTATAAAGGCGTCATCGCGCGAAACTCCCCATTTCAGTGGTCTCACATTTATCTTGACACACTTCGGTTTCGGAGCGCAAGTTCGGAAAGCAAATAGGCGGCATATCCGATCGGATGGGCGTAGGAGGCCGTGAATTCCCGGTCCATCCCCGCCAGTTTGAAACTGTACCGCAAATCGCGCGTGTTGCATTCGATCAGCATCGGAAAGCCGTCTTTCGTGACGCCGATGTCGAGCCCGAGGTCGGCCAGGTGCGGCACTTCCGCGCCGAGTTGTTCGGCGACGGAGAGCGCGAGAGCGTGAACACTGCGTTCGACGGCTACCGGATCGTCGAATCTGCATTTGCTGAGCAGTGCGTCGAGCGAAGACACTTGAGCGCCCTGCGCGACATTGGTCAAATAAGAACCCGGCGCTGCCCATTTGCCGACGACGCCCGTCACGCGCCATGCTCCATCGTCGCCGCGCTGGACGGACACGCGTACGTCGAACGGGCGTCCCTCCGGTTCGGCCAACGGAATGCGCTGCTGGACGAGGTAGAAAGCGCGGACGATTTTTTGCCTTACAGCACCGGGCAACCGGCCGTCGGAACAAAACGGGATTGCGATCCGACGGCGCCCGTACGCGATCGAAGCACGCCATCGGCCGGCGGCGCGGTCGACGGCGTCAAGACGAACGACGCCGACGCCGAGGCTGCCCCGGTTCGGTTTGAGTATTAGCGAATCGTGGCGGCGTATCATATCACGGAGCGAGGCGTTCGTAGCCGGATGCGTTTCCGGCAGGTGAGGAGCCAGCGACGCGTTTTTCGACAGCATCCGATAAACGTTCCATTTTCCAAAGCCGTTTTTCGGGTTGAACAGGATGATGCCGGAAGAGGCGAGACGTTTCAGTTTGCGCCTTGCCTGCGCGGAACCGGTCGCCGCCCGGTTGTGGACGACCGAAGGCAAGGGCACCGCGACGCGCCGATAACGCCCCTGCCGACCGCGCACGTACGTCTTGACCGCCCTGACCTCTGGCCGCAAGTCGTCCAGGCGAAGATAACAGGGCACGACACCGTACCGTTCCGCCGCCTTTTCGTACAGCTCAAGCACTTCATGGCCGGTTTTGCCCTTGGGGATACCCCTGTAAACACGGGAATCGAGCAAAATGCCCACGTACGGACCGTTCACGGCGGAATTTTCCTCCTTTCACGCTATTGTATGAGCCGCGACGCAAAACGGACCGGCCTCCGTACAATGCAGCGGGGAGGGAGGAGCCCGTGCGGAAACTGAAAGTGGCCTGGGTGACGCCTGGGCCGTTCGCCGTTCCTTCGGATCGAAGCAGCTCCGTCGAGCGCGTTGTGGAACATCTCGCGCGTCTTCTGGCAGCCACCGCAGACATCACCGTGTACGGGCGAAGGGCAAAAGGATTCCCCGCCGAAGAGTATTTGCAAGGAGTTCGGTATCGGCGTGTGCCGTATCGCGGGCCTGTGTCGTATTTTCGAGAAGTCGCGCGGCAGATCGCGGGGCAGAAACCGGACGTCATCCGCGTTGAAAACCGTCCGAAGCTGGCTCTGTGGCTAAAGCGCCGTTTTTCGACGACGCCGGTCTGGCTGGCGCTTCATTCGCTGACGTTCGTCACGCCGCCTCGCATCGGGTGCAAGCGTTTGCGCGAATGTTTCCGGGCGGTCGACCTGATTTTGGCCAACAGCGAATTTTTGCGCGCACGGCTCATCGAGCTGATTCCAGAAGCGGCGCATAAAATCGAAACGCATGTTCCCGGCGTCGAGCCGGCGGCGTTTCCGTCCCGTTGGGAAGCGGACCAGACAGATGAGCGCGAGCGGATGCTTGCGGCCTCCGGGCTCGGAGGGCGCAAGGTCGTGTTGTTCGCCGGCAGGCTTCGCCGCTACAAAGGTGTTCACCGTTTGCTCGCCGCGATGCCGCACATCGTGCGGGCGGTACCGGAGGCGGTACTCGTCATAGCCGGAGGCGCTTCGTACGGTTCCAACAAGGCGACGCCGTACGTCCGGCGATTGCACCGCATGGCCCGAAGCATGCCGGGACATGTTCGTTTTCTTACCTATGTGCCGCACCGACGGCTGGCGGAATGGTATCGATGCGCGGACGTCGCGGTCGTCCCGTCGTCGCGGAACGAGGCGTTCGGACTCGTCGTCGTCGAGGCGATGGCTTCGGGTGTTCCCGTCGTCGCGACGGCTGCGGGCGGCATTCCGGAAATCGTCGCCGACGGCGTGACGGGATATCTTGTTCCGCTCGGAACGGACGTTTCCCGGCAATTGGCGGAAAAGACATCGGAGCTTCTGCTCCGTCCGCTTCAGGCACGGATGATGGGCGAAGCCGGGCGGAGCCGGGTGCTCGAACGGTTTACGTGGGAACACGCGGCGAACCGGATGCTAGAGACGATGCGGCGGCGTTTGCCGCGGACAAGTGCCGTTTCCGACTGTGTTTAAAGCTGCATATGCTGTAACGGGTGGACGGACGAGGGGGTGACGGCATGGTCGCCGCAGTCGACGTATCGGTTGTCGTTCCGGCGATGAACGAAAGAAAAACGATCGCACGCGTCGTCCGAGAGGCGCTTCGCCTCGGTCCGACGGTCGAAGTGATCGCGGTCGTCAACGGTTCGACGGACGGGACGGAAGCGGTCGCGAGGCGGTGCGGCGCCCGCGTCGTTTCGATTCCGGAGCCGCTCGGTCACGATGTCGGCCGCGCCGTCGGCGCGCGGTACGCCCGAGGAAGAACGCTCTTGTTCGTGGACGCCGATTTCGCTGTTTCGGCGAATCGTCTTGTACAGTTTGTGCGGGCAGTGGAGGAAGGAACGGATGTGGCGCTCAACCGGTATTCGGGAGCGGCGTGCAAGCCGTCGCACCGCGTTCACCGCGTCGCCGTCGCCAAGTACGCGCTGAACGCTCTGATCGGCCGCCCGGATTTGCGCGGCGCGTCGATGACCGCCGTTCCGCACGCGCTCAGTCGCCGCGCGCTTGAGGCGATCGGACCCGAGCGTCTGGCCGTACCGCCGTTGGCGCAGGCGGTGGCGATTGCGTCCGGCCTGAATGTCCGCGCCGTTTGCCGTGTCAATGTCAGCCGGCTGAACGCGTGGCGGCCGCATCACCGGCGCGGCGATCCCGTCGGGCGGCTGATTCTCGGCGACCATCTGGAGGCGGTCGACTGGTTGGTTCGCAGTGAATGGGACGGGTTCGGCTCCGAGCCGACGTCGGCAGCATCGTCGGCGAACGGGCCGACGATGGCGCACGGCTTCTCGGCCGGCGGGGGAACGCCGCCATGAGGCAGGTGTTAAGGCGGGTACGAAAGCGCAAGCGCGTCGCGGCCGTAACGATCGCGGCGGTCGTGTCGCTTTCCCGGACTGTGAGTCCGGCAGCGGCGGTTCTCGGGTGGGTGAATCGGCTGCCGGCCCGGGAACTGTACGTGGTCACCGATGACCCGGTGCACTTTCGCCGGGCGCGCCGGCGGACGAAAGCGACGGTCGTATTTTTGCCCCAACCGACGGACGAATGGACGCTGCGGGCGTTCGGGACGCGTCTTGCGGCGTCGGACGTCGTGTTTTGCGCGGACGCCCGGACGCCCGTCGGGCCAGCCGTGCTGCGGCGTTTCGCGAGGGCTGTGCGGCGGGGGGCGGATCTTGCGCTGAGCGACGTTCGAACGAGTTTGCCCGTTTTTTGCCGCCGGGCGCCTGTCTGGTGGGTGCGGCAGTGGCTGAATATGGCTGTGGGGCGCCGCGACCTCGACGCCGCTACGCTTCAGCAACCGCCGTACGCGTTGGGAAGAAGAGCGATCAGCGCACTCGGGGCCGACGCGTTCGTTTTGCCTTCCCGGGCGTTTCTCGCCGCCGTCCGTAACGGGCTTCGCCTTCGGATGGTCCGCGGAATGTGTTCTCGCATACGAGGGCGCCTGAAGAATGCTTCGGCAGCAAGTTCTGCCGAAAAAGCGGCGCTCGACGATCTGGCCGGAGCGTTCGGCGAGCTGTGCGCGTTTCTCGGCCCGCGCTGCGGCCACGGCGACGGAGGCCGGAACCGATCCGCAGCAAGCGGATCGATTTCGGACGGGGAGGAGATGTCGAATGCCGTCGGTGAGCATCATCATCCCGACGCATAACGGCAGAGCGCAACTTGCGGCATGTATCGCCTCGATCCGTTCCTTTACGAAAACACCGTACGAAATCATCGTCGTCGACAACGGTTCGGTCGACGGGACGACGGATTTTTGCCTAGCCGAACAGTTGATGTGCATTTCCAACCCGAAAAACCGCGGTTATCCGGCCGCCTGCAACCAGGGGATGAAGGCGGCCGGGGGAGACGCGATACTGCTGCTCAACGACGATACCGTCGTTTCCTTCCGGTGGCTCGAGAATATGCTCGACTGTTTGTATTCGGCGCCGGATGTCGGCGTCGTCGGGCCGATGGCGAATGTTGCGGACGGCGCGCAGCGGTCGGGTGTCCGCTACGAAAGTCTCGAGGAGTTTCACCGGCTGGCGGAAACGTTGAACCGACCGGATCCGTCCAGATGGGCAACGGTAAACCAGCTCGTCGGGTTTTGCATGCTGATCCGCCGCGAGGTGCTGGAACGCGTGGGCTTGTTGGACGAACGGTTTTCGCCCGGCCATTACGAGGATGACGACTACTGCCGCCGCGTTCGGGCGGCCGGTTACCGGCTCATGCTGGCGGGGGATACCCACATTCATCATGAAGGCAGTTTAAGTTTTCGACGGCTCGGTGACGAGGCGTTGCGGCGACTTCTCGAGCGGAACCGCCGGCTGTTCGTCCGCAAATGGGGAAGCGAACCGGAGGGGGCGTCGATATGAAGGGCGTGGTGCTGGCCGGGGGCTCCGGAACGCGGCTTAAACCGTTGACGGAACTTTTCAACAAACATTTGCTGCCGGTCGGCCGGTTTCCGATGATCCATTATCCGCTTTTCAAAATAAAAGAGGCCGGGATCGCCGACGTGATCGTGGTGACGGGGCCTTCGGCGGTCGGGAAGTTTGCGGAGTATCTCGGAAGCGGCGCCCGTTACGGCATTCGCTTGGCATTTTGCGTTCAAGACGAACCGGGCGGAATCGCCCAGGCGCTTGCATCGGCCGAACCGTTCGTCGCGCCGGAAGACCGCCTGCTCGTCCTGCTCGGCGACAATCTGTTCGAGGACAACCTGGAACCATACGTCCGCTCGTTCGCTGAAGGCAAGAACAAAGCGTTCGTGTTTCTGAAAAAAGTCCGCGATCCGCGCCGCTACGGCGTTCCTTCGTTTGGCGCCGACGGGCGGATTGCCGCCGTCGAGGAAAAACCCGTTCGCCCGCGGTCGGACTACGGCGTGACCGGCATTTATTTGTACGACCGTTCCGTTTTCGACGTGATCCGGTCGATTCGACCGTCGGAGCGCGGCGAGCTTGAAATCACAGATGTCAATAACCGTTACGCCGAACGCGGTGAGCTGGGGCACGCGTTTTTGCGCGGCTGGTGGACGGATGCGGGTACGCCGGAATCCTGGCTGAAAGCGAATTTGCGCGTGATGGGCAAAAGGAGCCATTCCTGTAGTGAATGAATTTGCGGTTTGAAAAGAAAGAGCGCCTCCTGTATGCTGGGTCTTGGAATGTAACACACTCACGGCCCTTA
>MOXJ01000029.1 GCA_002507565.1 Candidatus Reconcilbacillus cellulovorans | reverse complement strand
GGGTCCAGTATGGGCTGCGGGAGATCGTCCGGAGTCCTGTGACGATGGCCTAAATGGGATGCTGAGGTCTCTCCTCCTACCGAGTCTTGACACGGACGGCGTTGTGGAGCGATTTGACAAACCGTCTTTCATCCGAGAAAATCAAAAATGGAAACCGTCTGCGACCGTCGGCTCTTTTCAAACGGGGGCCGTGCGGTCGACGATAAAGAACGGACGGCAGAACGGATCTATAGCGAAAAACGGGGGGCAAACGAATATGGATGCGCTCGTGCTTGCGGTGCAGGCGCTGTTGGCGTTGCTCGGCGCGTATCAGATGATGTTCCTGTTCTTTGGGTTGAAAAGGAAAAGAAAAGAAATCCGTCATCCGCCGACCAAGCGGTTTGCGGTGCTCGTCGCCGCTCACAACGAGGAGGCGGTCATCGGCGCGCTGGTCGAGAACCTGATGAAGCTCGACTATCCGAAAGAGCTCTATGACGTGTACGTCATCGCCGACAACTGCACCGACCGGACGGCGGACGTCGCCCGGCGGTACGGCGCGACGGTATGCGAACGAAATAACCCGCATTTGCGCGGTAAAGGCCATGCCATCGAGTGGATGTTGAACCAGCTATGGCGCATGCCGCGCAAGTACGACGCCGTCGTCATGTTGGACGCGGACAATCTCGTCAGCCGGGATTTTCTGCTGCACATGAACAACGATCTTTGCGAAGGCCACAAGGTCATCCAGGCGTATCTGGATACGAAAAACCCGTTCGATTCCTGGGTGACGGCCGCTTACGCCGTGACGTATTGGTTCTGCAACCGGCTTTGGCAGCTGCCGCGCACCAACCTCGGTCTCGCCAATTTTTTGGGCGGCACGGGCATGTGTTTCGACGCCCGGCTGCTGCGCGAAATGGGCTGGGGTGCGACCAGCCTCGTCGAAGACTTGGAATTTACCGTGCGCTGCGTGCAGCGCGGCATTCGCCCGACGTTCAACTATGAAGCGCGCGTGTACGACGAAAAGCCGATCACGTTCCGCGCTTCGGCCCGCCAGCGGTTGCGCTGGATGCAAGGGCATTTCGACGTGGCGCGGCGGTACTTTTTCCCGCTTTTGTGGCAGGGGCTGAAAGAGCGCGACTGGGCGAAAATCGACACGGCGCTTTATACGCTGAACGTTTACAATGTGTTTTTGGCGTTCGTGTTCAGCGTCGTTCTGTGGACGGACGTGTTGTTGCCCGGGCCGCGGCATTTCACGTCGTTGTACGAGCATGTGCCCGGCTGGGCGCTGACGGCGCTGACGATCGGCATTTACCTGCAGTTCCCGTTCGCGCTTTTGCTGGAAAAAGTGAAATCGTGGAAGATGTATGCGTCCCTCTTGACGTTCCCGCTGTTTCTTGCGTCGTGGTGGCCGGTGACGTTCTGGGCGTTCTTCACGCAAAACAACAAGGAATGGAGCCATACTCGACACACGCGCGTGTTGCGGCTGGAAGACGTGGGGAAACACGCGGGGTGAAAAGCGAAAAGCCTGCGGGCGGCAACGGAGATTCGATATCGCCCGCAGGCGGTTTGTTGTGACCAATACATACTTGACACTTCGTCTTCAAGCATGATATAGTAAGTCAAGACTCATGCGTCTTTTCAGTTCCCAAGAAGCAGAAGCGCCCGCTTCTCACCTGGCCGGCGAGGGCCGGCGGGTTCCGTGAACGTGGAAACATCCGGCAAGAGTTTCGGATGGGAAGGCGAGATGCGGGCGTTTTTTGCGCCCGCGTTTTTTTCTTGGGGTGTGCGGCCGCGTCTTTTCCGCTCGGTTGTGAGGAGGGAAAGCGGCGCGTCGTTTTCGGACGTCCAGACGCTCGGAGGTGGCGGATTATTAGCAGAGAGCACCAAATCAACGAAGAAATTCGCGCGCGGGAAGTCCGGGTCATCGGCGTCAACGGCGAGCAGCTCGGCATCATGAACATCCGCGACGCATTGCAGCTGGCGGCCGACGCCAACCTTGACTTGGTAAACGTGGCGCCGATGGCGAAGCCGCCGGTCTGCCGCATTATGGACTATGGAAAATATCGTTATGAACAGCAAAAGAAGGAAAAAGAGGCAAGGAAAAACCAGAAAACGGTCGACATCAAGGAAGTCCGTTTCAGCGCGACGATCGAGGACCACGATTTTCAGACGAAAATGCGCAACGTCGTAAAATTCCTCAAGGAAGGCGACAAAGTCAAACTGACCGTTCGTTTCCGCGGCCGGGAAATCACGCACGCGGAGATCGGCCAGCGTGTCCTGGAGCGCGCGGCGGAAGAAGTGAAAGATCTTTGCGTCGTGGAGCGGCGGCCGAAGTTGGAAGGTCGAAGCATGGTCATGATTTTGACGCCGAAAAACTGATCGCCAGACGGGGGTTTGAGCGAAGATGCCGAAAATGAAGACGAAAAGCAGCGCCAAACGGCGATTCAAAGTCACGGGCAGCGGGAAAATCAGGAGGACGCATGCCTATCGCAACCATCTCATGTTCGGCAAACGGCCGAGCCGCCGCCGCCGGCTGCGCGAGCAACCGATCATTCATCCGGGCGATAAGAAGCGGATTCGCCGTCTGCTGAACTTGTGACGACTTCGGGAGGGAACGTTCGATGGCCAGGGTAAAAGGCGGGTATGTGACGCGGCGTCGTCACAAGCGCATTTTGAAACTTGCGAAAGGCTATTACGGCGCGAAGCACCGCGTGTTCAAGCGTGCAAAAGAACAAGTGATGAAATCGTTGCTGTACGCGTACCGCGACCGGCGGCGCAGAAAACGCGACTTCCGCCGGCTGTGGATCATACGCATCAACGCAGCTGCGCGTTTGCACGGGTTGTCTTACAGCCGGTTCATGCACGGGCTGAAGCTGTCCGGCGTCGATATCAACCGCAAGATGTTGGCCGATCTGGCCGTACGCGACGCCAAGGCGTTCGGCGAACTCGCCGATCTCGCGAAACGCAGACTGAACGCGTGACCGGCGCGCGAATGCGGATCGGGCGGCCACGTCTTCGACCGCGAAGGGGGAGCGGTCATGCTGTTTCCGTACTATCCCGCAGCACCGCATCCTTATCGGTTCGAATTGCATAAGGAAATGCATTTCAGCGCCGCCCATTTCATTCCTCATCCGGACGCCGGCGATTGTCGACGCGTGCACGGCCATACGTACGTCGTCGATCTGACGGTGGCCGGCGACGAGCTGGACGACAGCGGTTTTCTCGTCAATTTTCAGGATTTGAAGCGGCTCGTCCACGACCGGTTCGACCACCGGTTGTTGAACGACTGTCCGGAGCTGGCCGGGCGGATGCCGACGACGGAGACGCTCGCCGAGACGGTGTGCCGCATCGTCCAGGAATATTTGGATGGTCGGCCGAATCGACCGCGCGTCGTTCAGGTCATCGTGCGGGAAACGCCGACGAGTTACGTCGTTTATCGACCCTTGCAAAAAAACGGTTGACGGAAAACCGACCGTCGGGTATAATACACTCTAAAATCTGCATGACCGATCAATGGCGATGATGAGGACGAAGGCCTTAGGGCTCTTATGTACCAGAGAGCGGAGGAGTTGCTGGAACCGACGCCATAATCCCTTTGGCCGAGCTCACCTCGGAGCTGTTTTCCTGAACGGCGGACGTCGTCGACTTGCGCTTCTCAACCTGTGCGGCAGGTGACGCGCTGCATGTTGTCGTCGGCGTATGCGTCCGTGCTAGTAGGGGAAACCGCGGGGCACGCGTTACGGTGCCGGAGTGCGGCGGATCCATGCCGGTCGGTATGAATTGCCGCCGTACTTGCTGAGGCTCGCATAGCGATATGCGGGCGAAAACGGGTGGTACCACGGAGGAGACCCCTTCCGTCCTGTTGCGTCGTTTCCGGCGTGACGGGAACGGAAGGGGTTTTTTGCCGGGCAAGGCACGCCCAAGTTTTTACGCGAAGGGGGAGGGTTTTGCATGGCCGTCCAAACCGCGTTTCGAACGGGCGAAGATTTGCGCGAAAAATTGCTGCGTCCGGACGTCGTGACCGGTTCGGAAATTTTGCTTCGCGCGCTTCTGCTCGAAGGCGTCGACTGCGTGTTCGGATATCCGGGCGGCGCGGTGTTGTATATTTACGACGCAATGTACGGCAATCCCGACTTTCGCCATCTGCTGACGCGGCATGAGCAGGGCGCTGTTCATGCCGCCGACGGGTACGCGCGCTCGACTGGCAAGGTCGGCGTTTGCATTGCCACGTCCGGTCCTGGCGCGACGAACCTGGTGACGGGGATCGCGACCGCCTATATGGATTCAGTGCCGCTCGTCGTCATCACCGGTAACGTCGCGACGCAGTTCATCGGCACGGATGCTTTTCAAGAGGCGGACATTACCGGCATCACGATGCCGATCACGAAGCATAACGTCCTCGTGCGGCGCGTCGAGGATTTGGCGCGGACGATCAAGGAGGCGTTCTACATCGCGAGCACGGGGCGCAAAGGCCCGGTATTGATCGACATCCCGAAAGACGTTTCCGCCAACAAAACGGTGTTCCGCTACCCGGACAAGGTCGAGCTGCGCGGCTATCGCCCGCATCGGCCGGTCGACCCGAAACAGGTCGAGGCGTTGC
Organism: Candidatus Reconcilbacillus cellulovorans; assembly: GCA_002507565.1. Classification (GTDB taxonomy): domain Bacteria; phylum Bacillota; class Bacilli; order Paenibacillales; family Reconciliibacillaceae; genus Reconciliibacillus; species Reconciliibacillus cellulovorans. The sequence goes on along the minus strand of MOXJ01000029.1, from coordinate 29,565 downwards.
TCGATGCGATCGCCCGCGCCGAACGGCCGGTCATTTTGGCCGGCGGCGGGGTCGTTTACGCGGACGCCGGATACGAGCTGCTGGAATTTGCGGAAAAGACGAACGCGCCGGTGACGACGACGTTGCTCGGATTGAGCGGTTTTCCGAGCGGTCATCGCTTGTGGATGGGCATGCCCGGCATGCACGGCACGTATGCGGCGAACATGGCGCTGCAAAATGCCGACCTGATCATTTCCGTCGGCGCCCGTTTCGACGACCGCGTGACGATGAGGCTCGACGGCTTTGCGCCGAAGGCCAAAATCGCCCACATCGACATCGACCCGGCGGAAATCGGCAAAAACGTGCGCACCGCCTATCCGGTCGTCGGCGACGTCAAAGAAGTGCTGCGGCTCGTCAACGCGCACGTCCGTGCGGCCGACACGTCGGCTTGGCTGCGGCAGATCGCCGAGTGGCAGGCGCGTTATCCCTTGCGGTACAAGGATTCCGAGCTGGAGCTCAAGCCGCAGTGGGCGATCGAGATGATCAGCGAGACGACGAAAGGCGAGGCGATCGTCACGAGCGACGTCGGCCAACACCAGATGTGGGTCGCGCAATATTACAAATTCAAGCGGCCGCGTTCGTGGATCACGTCGGGCGGGCTCGGCACGATGGGATTCGGTTTTCCGTCGGCGATCGGCGCGCAGATCGGCAACCCCGGCAAACTCGTCATCTCGATCAACGGCGACGGCGGCATGCAGATGTGCGCGCAGGAGCTGGCGGTATGCGCCATCCACAACATTCCGGTTAAAATCGTCGTCATCAACAACCAGGTGCTCGGCATGGTGCGGCAATGGCAGGAGATCATCTACGACAACCGCTACAGCCATATCGACTTGTCGGGCAGCCCCGATTTCGTCAAACTGGCGGAAGCCTACGGCGTCAAAGGGCTGCGCGCGACCAACAAGCAGGAAGCTCGCCGCGCTTGGGACGAGGCGCTGGCGACCGACGGTCCGGTGCTTGTCGAGTTCGTCGTGCCGAAAGAGGAAAACGTGTATCCGATGGTGACCCAGGGGCGGACCATCAGCGAGATGCTGTTGGGGGATGAGGACGAATGAGCGCCAGGCGCACGATCGCCGTGCTCGTCAACGACCAGCCCGGCGTGCTCCAGCGGGTGGCCGGTCTGTTCGGCCGCCGAGGCTTCAACATCGACAGCATTACAGTCGGTTCATCCGAGGAGCCGGGATTGTCGCGCATGATCATCGTGACGACGTGCGACGACCGAAAGCTCGATCAAATTTTGAAGCAACTTGATAAATTGATCGACGTCATCCAGGTCGAATGGCTGGATGCGAGACCGATGGTCGCCCGAGAGCTGGCCTTGATCAAGGTGGCGGCGGAACCGTCGAAGCGGCCGGAAATCATCGGCCTTGTGGAGACGTTCCGCGCCTCCATCGTCGACGTGTCGCCGACGTCGCTCATCGTGCAGGTCGTCGGCGACTCCGACAAAATCGAGGCGATGGTCGAACTGCTCAAGCCGTACGGCATTTTGCAGCTGACGCGGACCGGAGCGACCGCCATGGTGCGCGGCGTCGATGCGGGCGGAAACGGATCGGCGGCGGGCCGACAATCATAAAACGGACGGGGAGGCTTTATACATGGCAGTAACGATGTACTACGAGAATGACGCGGATCTTTCGGTATTGCGCGATAAGACGGTAGCGGTCATCGGCTACGGCAGCCAGGGGCATGCGCAGGCGCAAAATCTTCGCGACAGCGGCGTTTCCGTCATCATCGGTCTGAGGCCCGGCAAATCGGCGGAGCGGGCGAGAAACGACGGATTCGACGTGTTTTCGGTCGCCGAAGCGACGCGGCGCGCCGACGTCGTCCAGATTTTGATGCCGGACGAAACGCAGGCCGCGGTCTATCGCGAGGAGATCGCGCCCAATCTGAAAAAGGGCGCAGCGCTTATGTTTTCGCACGGATTCAACATTCATTTCGGCCAAATCGTGCCGCCGCCCGACGTCGACGTCGTCATGGTCGCGCCGAAGTCGCCCGGCCATCTCGTGCGGCGCGTCTACGTCGAAGGATTCGGCGTGCCGGGGCTGATTGCCGTCCACCAAGACGCGACCGGTCGCGCGAAAGACATCGCGCTTGCTTACGCGAAAGGCATCGGCTGCACGCGCGCGGGCGTCATCGAGACGACGTTCCGGGAAGAGACGGAAACCGACCTGTTCGGCGAACAGGTGGTGCTTTGCGGCGGCCTGAGCGCGCTGGTGAAGGCGGGCTTCGAGACGCTCGTGGAGGCCGGGTATGCGCCGGAAATGGCGTATTTCGAGTGTCTGCACGAGTTGAAACTGATCGTCGACCTTATGTATGAAGGCGGGCTGTCGCGGATGCGCGACTCGATCAGCAACACCGCCGAGTACGGCGATTACGTCACGGGCCCGCGCATCATCACCGAAGAGACGCGAAAAGAAATGAAACGGATTTTGGCGGAAATCCAAAACGGCACGTTCGCGCGCAATTTCATCCTGGAAAATCAGGCAAACCGACCGTTTTTAACGACGACGCGCCGGGCGGAAGCCGAGCATCCGATCGAAACGGTCGGCCGCCGGCTGCGCGAACTGATGCACTGGATCCGCAAATGAACCCGAAGGGGGATGCGGCATGCGCAAAATTTACGTGTTCGACACGACGCTGCGCGACGGCGAACAGACGCCGGGCGTCAATCTGAACACCGAGGAGAAGGTGCGGATCGCTCTGCAGCTGGAAAAGTTGGCCGTCGACCGCATCGAGGCGGGCTTTCCCGCGGCGTCGCCCGGCGACCGTGCCGCAGTGGGCGCCGTCGCCCGTGCGGTGAAAAACGCGACGGTCGTCGCCTTGGCGCGCTGCCGCACGGAAGACATCGACGCGGCGGTCGAGGCGCTCAAGGGCGCGGAAGACCCGTGTCTTCATCTGTTTCTTGCTTCTTCGCCGATTCATAGAAAATACAAACTTAAAATGGAAAAGCATGAAGTGCTGGAAACGGCGGAAGCCGCCATCCGCTATGCGCGGCGGTTCATCGACAAGATTGAATTTTCGCCCGAAGACGCCGGCCGCACCGAGCTCGATTTTCTGTGCGAAATCGCGGCGATGGCGGTCCGACTCGGCGTCTGCGTCTTGAACATTCCCGACACGGTCGGCTATATGACGCCGGTCGAGTTCGGCAATATTTTCAGAACGATCCGTGAAAACGTACCCGGAATCGAGCGCGTCCAGCTGAGCGCTCACTGCCACGACGACCTCGGCCTGGCGACGGCGAACTCGCTGGCGGCGATCGCCAACGGCGCGGACCAGATCGAGGGAACGATCAACGGCATCGGCGAGCGCGCCGGCAACACGGCGATCGAGGAAGTCGCGCTGGCGCTGGAGACGCGGTTCGACTTTTTCCAGGCGAAGACGACGCTCAACCTGAAAGAGATCGCCGCGACGAGCCGGCTCGTCAGCAAACTGACCGGCATGCCCGTACCGGGCAACAAGGCGATCGTCGGCGCCAACGCGTTCGCGCACGAGTCCGGCATTCACCAGGACGGGATGCTGAAAGAGAAGACGACGTACGAAATCATTTCGCCGGAGACGATCGGGCTTAAGGCGAGCCGACTCGTGCTCGGCAAACATTCCGGTCGCCATGCATTCAAGGAGAAGCTGGCGGACATGGGCTACGACCTGTCGGAAGAGCAGCTGAACGAGGCGTTCGCCAAGTTCAAGGAGCTGGCCGACCGCAAAAAAACGGTCACCGACGAAGACATCCGCGCGATTTTGGACGAAAAACTTGGCCGCGCGCCGGAAGTGTTCGTGCTCGAGTCGCTTACGGTGTCGTACGACAGCCGGTCGGTTCCGACCGCGGTCGTGCGCGTCCGCAAGGAAGACCGGGTTCTGGAGAAAACGGGCACGGGCAACGGTTCGGTCGACGCCATCTACAACGCCATCCAAGGGATTACCCAGGAACAGGTCGAGCTGGAGGATTATTCGATCCGGTCGGTGTCGCAGGGAACGGACGCACTCGGCGAGGTGCACGTCGTCCTGAACCAAGGCGACTTGTCGGCGGCCGGGCGGGGGGTCAGCACCGACATTCTCGAGGCGAGCGCCAAGGCGTACCTGAACGCGCTCAACCGGTTGATCGAATTGCGCAGGTCGGGCGTGACCAAACGTCGGGACAGCGTGACGCTTGTATAAACGGAAAAAGCCGCCGCAGGCGGGCATCCGCGCGGGATGCCGCTTTGCGGCGGCTCAAGCTTTCAGAAGCACGCGTTCGAACCGTTTTTCCGGCAGCGGCGGGCTGAAGTAGAAACCTTGCGCGACGTCGCACGAGAGCGTTTTCAGCAGCTTGCATTGCTGCGCATTCTCGACGCCTTCGGCCACGACCTCGAGATGAAGGTGATGGCCGAGCGCAGTAATCGTCGAGACGATCGCGTAATTTTCTTCCGACTGTTCCATGTCGGCGACGAAGCTGCGGTCGATTTTGAGCCGGTTGATCGGGAACCGGTTCAGATAGGCCATCGAGCTGTAGCCTTTGCCGAAATCGTCGATGCTGATGCGGACGCCGAGTTTTTTCAGGTCGCGCAGCACGCTGTCGCACTGGTCATTCATCGACATCGTCTCGGTGATTTCCAGCTCCAATAGCCGCGGATCGGCCTCTGTTTCGTTCAGCGCGTCGGCGATTTTGTCCACCAGGTTTTCTTCTCGGAATTGGCGGGCCGACAAGTTGACGGAAATCGGGATAGGGTGGTCTCGAAGATCTTGCCATTTTTTGATATTCCTACAAACCCGACGAATCACCCATTCCCCGATTTGCTCGATCGCCCCGGTTTCTTCCGCCAGCGGGATGAACTTGGACGGCATGATCTGTCCCAACGTCGGGTGGTTCCAGCGGATCAGCGCTTCGGCGCCGACGATTTTTCGCGTGTTCAGGTCGAACTGCGGCTGATAATAAAGCTCGAACTGGTCGCGTTCGAGCGCCTTGCGCAGGTCGATTTCCAGCATCGCGCCTTCCAGCGTGGACGGCGACAGCGCTTTTTGATAAAACACGTATGTGTTCCGGTTGCGCTTGGCGTGGAGAAGCGCCGTGTCGGCGACGTTGAGCAGCTCGGATTCTTCGTCAGTATCGTCGGGATAAACGGCGATTCCGGCGCTAAAACTGACGTAGAGGTCGTAGCCGTCCAAGTTGTACGGTTCGCGCAGCAGGCGGAGCAGCCGTTCGACTTCCCGCCGAATGTCATCGCGGGAGACGACATCCGCGACCACGACCGCGAACTCGTCCGCGCTGAACCGGGCGACCCACCGGTTCGGCCCCGCGGACGTCCGCAGCCGATCTGCAGTTTCACACAGCAACTGGTCGGCCAAAAACGAACCGAACCGGTCGTTGATTTTCTTGAAATGGTCGATGTCGAAACAGACGACGGCTACCCGTTTGCCGGCCCGCTTGGCGCGGGCGACAGCGTCGCGCAGGTTGCGCCGCAGTGCGCGCAGGTTCAAAAGGCCGGTCAGCTCGTCGTGGTTGGCCATGTAATGGAGCCGTTGCTCCAGTTCCGCGCGCTCGGTGATGTCCGAGAGCACGCCTTCGAGCCGTTCCAACCGGCCGTCCGGCCCGACGACCGGCGTCGTCCGAATCTCGAGATGGACGTACCGATCGGGGTCCTCCCGGCGCAACCGGAATCTCGCCTCGACGCTGCGGCCTTCTTTCAGTTCGCGGACCATGCGGCGGATTTTCGCCGCATCGTCGGGATGCGCCGCGGTTTCGGGAGATTTGCACAGTTTTTCCCAAAACTCCGGCACTTCCATGCCGGTCAACCGATAGAACGCCGGCGAAACGAAGACGACGGCGTTTCGGACCGTATCCAGCACCCACACGCCGATGCCGGCCGATTCCAGAAGGCGATGTTCCACATCCGGCGTCCGGCGGCGTTGTTCGCGAAACAGCGCAAGACGCGCCGCGCAACCTTCCCATTCTACCGGCACGATCGATACGTCCGCTTCCGACCAGCCGCCGTCGGCCAGCCGGAACCGATAAGTTCTCGATGAGTCGGACGAGCGGAGGTCGGCATCTTTCAGCCATTTCATCCATTCTTCGACCTGACCGGGCGCGATTCGCGCGGCGGGTTCGAATCCTGCGCCGAACTGCCTGCGAAACCGTTCGTTTTCGTAAACGACCTTGTCGTTGACGACGACGAAGGCGGGGTCGGGCATCCGCTCCACGAATTCCGCGTCGATCCGCGTCATGGGATGCGGACCTCACAGTCTGCTGAAGCGAACAAACTTCGACAGTCGGTTGCCTCCATGCCGCGCCCCTCCGTCTTTCTTTTTTGAGTCCATTATCAGACAAGCGGCCGTGCGATGTCAACGCCGGTTTGCAAACGTTCAACCCGGATTTTAAAATAAAATGGCGGTCGATTTGAAAGTCGGAAGGAAGGCGAGTTATCATGCCGCAAACGAAACGGATCGCGGTGTTGCCCGGCGACGGTATCGGGCCGGAAGTGGTCGCCGAGGCGGAGAAGATCATGCGGAAAACGGAGCAGGTGTTCGGGGTGCGGTTGGAGCTTGAGCGCGCGCTGTTCGGCGGGGCCGCGATCGACGCGCGGGGAACGCCGCTGCCCGACGACACGCTGGCGCTTTGTCGACAGGCGGACGCCGTCCTGCTCGGCGCCGTCGGCGGGCCGAAATGGGACGACAACCCGAAGGAATTGCGGCCGGAGACCGGGCTGCTCGGCATCCGCAAGGCACTCGGCCTGTACGCGAACATCCGGCCCGCCGTCGTCTTCGATTGCCTGAAAGACGCTTCGACGCTCAAGCCGGAAGTGCTGGAAGGAACCGATCTCATCGTCGTCCGCGAGCTGACCGGCGGCATTTATTTCGGCGAGAAGTACCGCAAGCCGTCGGAAGCCGGCGAGACGGCGGTCGATACGTGCGTCTACCGCACCGACGAGATCGAGCGGATCGTCCGTCGGGCGTTCGAGATCGCGCGCGGGCGGCGCAAGAAGGTAACGTCCGTCGACAAGGCGAACGTCCTGGAGACATCGCGGCTGTGGCGCGAGACGGCGACGCGCGTCGCCGCCGACTATCCCGACGTCGAGCTGGAGCATCTGCTCGTCGACAACTGTGCGATGCAGCTTATCCGGCGCCCGGCGAGCTTCGACGTTCTCGTGACGGAAAACATGTTCGGCGACATTCTGAGCGACGAGGCGGCGATGCTGACCGGCTCGATCGGCATGCTGGCGTCGGCGTCGCTCGGCGACGGCAGTTTCGGACTGTACGAACCGGTGCACGGTTCGGCGCCCGACATCGCCGGTAAAGGCGTCGCCAACCCGATTGCCACGATCTTGTCCGTTGCGCTCATGTACAAGCTGTCGTTCGGCTGGAAAGAGGCCGGGGAAGCGATCGAACGCGCGGTGAGGGAGACGCTCGACGCGGGCTTCCGGACGGCCGACATCTCGCAAGGCGGCGGTGATGTCGTCGGCACGTCGCGCATGGGCGACCTAATCGCTTCGAGAATCCGTTAAAAAAATTTCAAAAAAAGAACGTTTCTCGCGATTGACGTTTCGGAAATGGGAATGATACCATTATGGACGTGCGCCGCGCTCGACGCGGTTCCGAGTCGTCCGACTACGAAAGATCTTTGTGGAGGAGGAAGTGGAGAAAACCATGGCGGAACGTCTCGTCGGCAAAAAGGCGCCGGATTTTACGATGGAGACGGCGCTCGGCAACGGGCAGGATTTCGGCAAAGTGTCGCTGTCCGACTACAAGGGCAAGTGGCTCTGCATGTTTTTCTACCCGCTCGATTTCACGTTCGTTTGCCCGACGGAAATTTTGGCGATGAACGACGCCTACGAGCAATTTCAGGATCTCGACTGCGAAATTCTCGGCGTCAGCACGGACAGCAAGTTCTCCCACCGCGCCTGGATCAACACGCCGCGCGAGCGCAATGGGCTCGGCAAGCTGAAATTTCCGCTCGCTTCGGACATCACGAAATCGGTGTCCCGCGACTACGGCGTGCTGATTGAAGAAGAAGGCGTCGCGCTGCGCGGACTGTTCATTATCGATCCTGACGGCGTGATCGTATACCAGGTCGTCCACCACAACAATGTCGGCCGTTCGGTGGACGAGACATTGCGCGTCCTGCAGGCGCTTCAGTCCGGTGGGTTGTGCGGCGCCAACTGGAAGCCCGGTCAAAAACATCTCGTCACCGTCTGATTTGGAAAAAGACGGCCGACCGCCGGCCGTCGTATCGCCCCTTGCGCCTGCCGCATCCGGCCGGCCGCCAGGGGTTTTTTCGCCGAAAAGAGGAGGTTCTCGCACATGCCGATCAAACTGCGTGATCCGTTGCCCGAATTGCGGGGCGCAACGGAATGGATCAACGGCGAGGCGACCAACGAAGGCCTTGCCGGCAAGCCGGTGCTTGTCCATTTCTGGGCGGTCAGCTGTTACATGTGCAAGGAGGGTCTGCCGAAGCTGAAAGAATGGCGGAACACCTTGCTTCGCCGCTACGGCGTCGAGCTCGTCGGCATCCATATGCCGCGTTCGGAAGAGGACACGGATGTTCAGGCCGTTCGGGAAGCCGTCGCGCGATACGGGCTTGAGCATCCGATTGCCGTCGACAACGAACACGCGATTACCGACGCTTTCCAAAACGAATATGTTCCCGCCTACTACCTGTTCGACGAACAGGGACAAATGCGGTTTTACGGCGCCGGCGAAAAAGCGTTGAACCTCGTCGAGCAGCGGCTGCACAAACTGTTTGAAAAAGGAGCGGAAGCCGGATGAACGCGCCCGCCGATCTGAAATACAGCGAGGAACATACGTGGGTTCGCGTCGAAAACGGCCGCGCCCGCATCGGCATTACGGACTTCGCGCAGAACGAGCTGGGGGAAATCGTGTTTGTCGAATTGCCGGAGCCCGGAGCTGCGATCCGTTTCGGTGAACCGTTCGGCAGTGTCGAGTCCGTCAAGACGGTGTCGGAATTGTACGCGCCGGTGTCCGGGAAAGTCGTAGACGTCAATCGTTCTCTGGCGGATTCTCCTGGTTTTGTGAATTCAGATCCATACGGCGACGGCTGGATGATCGTCGTGGAAATCGATGACGCTTCCGAGCTGGAGCGGCTGTGGACGGCGGACAAGTACGCGCGGACCTTCGGGGAATAAAAATTTCGGTTCGGCGGTTTCGTCGGCGAAAAAAGCGGCGGAACCGCTTTTTTTTGTCGCAGGGCCGCAGGAATGAAGGTCGCCGGTGTCGAATATAAAAAATAAACCTCAAACCTCGAAAACGAAGGGGGGAAGTCCGCCATGAGTTTCTGTTGCGGCGCCGGCATGATCGGCACGCGGGGGACGTTGCGCTACTACCGGACGCACATCCATAACGTGCCGCTGCTTTTCTGTCCGGTATGCCACCGCGTCGAGGTGCACTTCCGCGTGGCGCAGGAATATGAGATTCTTGCGGAGTTCGCGCATCACGACGGGGCGCACGAGGTGGACTTCCAGGACTACGTCGACGAGGCGACGTACGAGGATCTGTTCGAAAACTGCACGAACAACGAGCAGGAAGATCCGCTCGATATCGTTCGCAACCAGATCGACACCGCGCTCGATCTTTTAATCATCGCCAAGCAGATCGGCGACTCGGAATGGGAAGAACAGCTGAAGCGCCGGCTTTCCGTTATGAGCGAGCATCGGTCGAAACTGAAAAACCGGCGCGCCGCCGATTCGCGGGGTTGAATCGGGATATCGGGCGTTGGACGGCGCCCCCGAACGGGGGCGCCGTTTTATCGATGTCGCCCTTTTCCAACGCCGATCGCCCCCCGAATCGCGCCGTTCGACGCGAATGTATTGTAGTGAGGGGTGTGCTCGTTGCCTTTCCTCACCCTTTATGAGCGATTTTTTGGAAGGAAGCGTGCTCGGCCCGATTCGGCGGACGCATCGCCGGAAGAGATCGTAGCCCGGATCCGCCAGGGAGACGCTGAGCTGCGCAATCAGTTTATTTCGGACTTCCGCCCGTATGTGGCGAAAGTGGCGAGTGGTTTTTGCGGGCGGTACGTCGACCCGAAGCACGACGACGAATTCAGCGTGGCGCTTTGCGCGTTCGACGAGGCCATCGACCGGTTCCGCCCCGACGGCGGCGTTGCGTTTCTTCATTTCGCCGAATCCGTTATTCGGCGGCGGCTGATCGACTATGTACGAAAGGAGAGCCGGCACGGCCGGCAAATTCCATACAGTTGCCTGGAGATTGAGGACGACGAAGGGAACACGGCTCATCCCGCGGAAGACTTGCGGGCGATCGAGGCATTCGACGAAAGCCGGCTTGCCGAAGAGCGGCGTTTGGAGATCGCTGAATTCGGCCGGCTGCTCCGCGAGTTCGGCATCACTTTCGAAGACCTTGCGCAACATTCGCCGAGGCACGAAGATTCGCGCAAATTGATGTTTTCCATCGGCCTCCGGCTCGCCCGCGACGAAACGCTGATGCGGTCGCTTTTTGCGCGCAGGGCGCTGCCGGTGCGGGATCTTGCGGAAATGGCGGGTGTATCGAAAAAGACGCTGGAGCGAAACCGCAAATACATCATTGCCGTGGCATTGATCGCAAGCGGGCCGTTTCCTTGCTTGCGGGAATACATCCGGACAGACGATCCGTCCGAGCGGACGAAAGGAGCGCGACCCCATGATTCGGGGCATCGTGATGGAGAGGAAGGGCAAGTCGGCGATCATCATGACGGCCGACGGACGGTTTCTGAAAGTTCCGGCGACGGCCTGCGGGGAGGCCTGCGTCGGTGAAGAAATTGCGTTTGAAGCGCCGGACGTTCGGCGCCGCTTCACGCGTCGGGCGGTTCTGCGGGCATCGGTTGTCGCCGCGGTGGCGACGGCTGCCTGCCTTGCGCTGGCGTTCGTTTGGTACGGGTTGCGGGTCGCGCCGGAACCCGCGATTGCGGCTTATGTGACGCTGGACATCAATCCGAGCGTGGAAATGGCCGTTGACGCGGACGAGACGGTGCTGCAACTGTACGGTCTGAACGAGGACGGCCGAAGGCTCGTGGAAGGCGTGGCGTACAAAGGCAAACGGGTCGCCGATCTTGCCGCCGAACTCATCGACCGCGCGGAGCGGATGGGGTTTGTTTCTCCGGAGGCCGAACCCGAAATCGTCGTTGCGACAGTACCGGTCCGGACCGTCAGCAACGAAATAGACGAAAAAGATGCGACGGCGGCCGTATCGGAGCTACAGGATCGGGTGGCTGAAGACGTAGCGGCGACTGTAAAGAAAAAACTAGAAGAAACGCGTCGGCCGACGGCGACGATCATCGTCCGGTCGGTGCCGGAAGAAGTGCGCGAGGAAGCGCTCAAAGTCGGCATGTCGGCCGGAAAGTACGCCATATATCTGGAGGCGGCGGCCAAACAACCCGAAAACGAAGCGCTGACGCCGGAAACGTTCAAACGGCGGTCGATCTCCGAACTCGCCGCGCAGGCCGGCGGGCTCGACCGGCTGATCGACGTCGACCGGAAGCCGACGGTGGATGAATGGAAACGTATCCTAGAGAATGTAAACAAAAAACAGAAGATACAGAAAAATTCTGATAACGACAAAAAATCGGGCCGCGGTGCCGGGCCGAACGAATACCGCGGTTCTTCCCCCTCGCCGGACAGCTCAGACAGAACCGGCAATCCCGGCGGCGATTCAGTCGGAATCGTCCGGCGTCCGTCTCCGTCCGTCCGTCCCGGATCGGTCCAGTTCGGCGACGCCGACGATCGCGATGCGTCGGATCGATATTCGTCACGCAGACCGTCGGCTTCCGACCAGTCCGGCTCGGACCGCAAGGGCGACCGGCAGCGAAACGACAAGCGCGGGAGCGGGCGGGGTGATCCACAGATGTCGGCGCCGTCCGGACAGAACGTCGTGATGCCCGGGTTTTCGGCGAAAACGCCAGTCCCCGGCCGCGACAAAGAAGAAAAAGAACGCGAAGACGAAAAAGATGAAAAACCGGGTGACGGGAAATCGCGTCGGCCGTCTCCGACGGACCGTTCCGATCGCGACGAAAGGGGATGAACCGATTGCGCTATTCGACGTTCGGCAAAACCGGCTGTCGCGTTTCGCTTCTCGGATTCGGAGCGATGAACCTGCCCGACGTACCGTTCGAGCAGGCGGCGGCCGCGCTGAACTGCGCGCTCGATTTGGGCGTCAACTATATTGACACGGCCGCCGCCTACCGCAACAGTGAAGAAATCATCGGTGCGGCGATCTCCCACAGGCGGGATGAATTTTTTCTTGCGACGAAGACGGCCAAGCGCGATTACCGGTCTGCCAAGACGGAAATCGAACAGAGTTTGCGACGGCTGAAGACCGATCATATTGATTTATTGCAGATTCATTACGTCAATCGTCCGGAAGAATTTCGTCAGGCGACGTCGGAGGGCGGCGCCTATCAAGCAGCTCTGGAAATGAAAGAAAAAGGATATGTGCGGTTTATCGGCATTACCGGCCATCGCCCCGAATTGCTGGCCCGTTGGGCGGAAACCGGCCTGTTCGACCAGGTGCTGTTTCATTTGAGTCTCGTGCAGCCGTTTGCCGGACGCGACTTGTTGCCGACGCTCGTCAGGCTGAACCTCGGGCGCGTAGCGATGAAGCCGTTGTCCGGCGGGTTCGTCAAGCCGGCGGAACTCGCGCTCTGGTATGCGGCGGCGCAGGACGTACACGTCGTCATTTCTGGAATGAAAAGCGTCGAAGAAGTCGAATTCAACGTAAAAGCCGTCGAGCGTCCCGTAGACGAAAGCGAACGGCGCGAACTGGACGCTCTGGCCGAGGAACTGGGAGCGCACGGCTGCCGCCGGTGCAATTACTGTTCCTGTCCGGTCGGCATCAAGATTCCCGACATCATGATTTCTAGCATTTCTCGAGAACGATTAGGCCTTCTTCCGAATGGAATCGGGTTTTATCGGCAACAATCCGATAAAATCGCGATGTGCGAGACGCATGAACCTTGCAGGACGGCGCCGCTGTGCGAACCGCTGTGTCCGTACCGGCTGCCGATCCGGCAAATCGTCCGCGCGTCGGCGGGATTCGTGTCGGTGGGGTGAGCGTTGTGACGGAATCGGTGGAGTGGTCGTTTGCGCGTGAGGGAGAACTGCCGGGTGAAGAATGGGACGCGTGGGTCGTCCCGGCATTTGGCGATTCTGACGAATGGGCGGCGTCGCTGCCCGAAGAGATTCGGTCATCGGTCGCGGAGGCGCGATCGCGCGGCGTCCGCCTCGAAGCGAAAGGCCGCGTCGAGTGTTGGCCGACGCACGGCCGGTTGCCGGTTCCATACCTCATCGTCTGCGGTTTCGGCGACGGGCGGGACGGCCGGCGGACGACGACACGCGATGTCCGGACCGCGTTGGCGGAAGCGGGGCGGTTGGCGGCCGACCGAAAGCTCGCCGCCTTGGCAGTATCGCTGCCGTACGCGGCTACCGTGGACGACGGCGGGGCGTTCGGGGCGTTCGCGGCGTTCGGGGCGAAGGGGGCGCGCGAACCGTTCTTTGCGCCCCGCCGCGTGGAGGAGAGCTGGCCGCTGACGGTGCGGGCGGCGGCCGAAGGGCTGTTGCTCGGCGCATATCGCCCGCCTTCGTATCGATCGCAAGCCGACGATGAAGCCGGGCGTTTTCCGATCCGCCGCGTCCGGTTTTTTGTCGGCGATAACCAGACGGATCCGCCGTCTTTGGAGCGTGCGGCGGAAGCGGCGGAGCGTACGGCGGATGCGACGGCGTTCGCACGTGATTTGACGAATACGCCGGCAGACCGGCTCGGGCCCTCGGAGTTGGCGCAACAAGCGGCTGAGTTGGCCGCCGAGTACGGCTTCGAGTGCGAAGTGTTGGACGAACGCGAAATGCGCGCGCGCGGCATGAACGGTGTGTGTGCCGTCGGTGCCGGCAGCGTGCGACCGCCGCGCCTGATCGCGTTGAAATATCGCGGGGCGTCCCGCGCGATGTCCGACGACGTCCATGTCTCGGAAGCGATCGGTCTTGTCGGCAAGGGCGTCGTGTTCGACACCGGCGGTCTCTGCATCAAATCGTGCGAAGGCATGGAAGAGATGATCGGCGACATGGGCGGCGCGGCCGCCGTATTGGCGGTGTGCCGCGCGATCGGGCGATGGAAGCCTCCGATCGATGTTGTCGCTGTCGTTCCTGCGGTCGAAAACATGCCGTCGGGCACGGCTTTCCGGCCCGGCGACGTCATCCGGACCTACAGCGGCAAAACGGTCGAGGTGGCAAACACGGATGCCGAGGGGCGGATCATCTTGGCCGATGCCGTCGCTTATGCACGTGAACTCGGCGCCGGTCGGCTGATCGAAGTGTCGACGTTGACCGGTTCTGCGTTGGCGACGTTCGGCGGCGTCGCGACGCCCGTCACGTCCAACGATGCGGCGTTCCTCGAACACTTTCTCGAATCGGCGCGGCTGAGCGGCGAACGGATGTGGCCGATGCCGGTCTTCGACGAGTATCTCGACTGGGTCAAAAGCGACGTCGCCGATGTCCGCAACTTGGGGAATCCGTCGAAGTGGGCCGGCGCGATTACGGCGGCGTTGTTCGTCGGCATGTTCGCGGAAAGCACGCCGTGGATTCATCTCGACATCGGCGGCACGTTTTGGCTGCGAAAGCGGTGCGGCACGGAGCCGGAGCGGGCGACGGGCGCGGCGGTGCGAACGATTTTGTATTATTTGGAACGCATTGCGGAGGGGCTTGGAGGAAACACTTTTGAATAAAAAGGAGAGCGATTCCGGCCGATGCGTTCGACAATCCTCAGCGCCGCGCTGGCGGTCGCCGCGGCAACGGCCGCACCTGGAGGCGCGGCTCCGGCGGCGTCGGACACCGTGGTCGTGCGGCTGATCGACGCCAAAGGCGAGCCGGTCGGCACGGCGGCGCTCGCCGCGGAGAACGGCGGCGTGCGCATCCGGTTGTCCGTCCGCGGGCTTACGCCCGGCGAGCACGGTATCCATTTCCACGAGCGCGGGGTATGCAAACCGCCCGACTTCACGAGCGCCGGCGGACATTTCAACCCGTTCGGAAAAAAACACGGCCTTTTGAACCCGGAAGGGCCGCATGCCGGCGATTTGCCGAACCTCGTCGTCGGGCCGGACGGGCGGGCGGAAGCGATCTTCTTTACGCCGCGCGTGACGTTGGAGCGCGGCAGGCCGAATTCGCTGCTTCGCCCCGGCGACACGGCGCTCGTCATTCACGAAAAACGCGACGACCAGCGCACCGATCCGACAGGAAATTCGGGCGCCCGCGTCGTTTGCGGCGAAATCCGGTAGATAAAGCGGCCCGCCCCGGTCGCGACCGGGGCGGGCCGCGTTTTTACCTGTAAATCGAAGCGCCGCTTTCGCGGAATTCGCGCGCCTTCTCCGCCAGGCCCCGCTCGATATCGTCAGCTCCGGTCAGGCCGTATGCGGCCTGCAGTTCCTGGCTGATTTTCATGCTGCAAAATTTCGGGCCGCACATCGAACAGAAGTGGGCTGTTTTCGCCGCTTCCGCCGGCAGCGTCTCGTCATGATATTCCATCGCCCGTTCGGGGTCGAGCGACAGGTTGAACTGGTCGCGCCACCGGAATTCGAAACGCGCCTTGGACAAGGCGTCGTCGCGCAGTTGCGCGCCGGGATGGCCCTTCGCCAGATCGGCGGCGTGCGCGGCGATCTTGTAAGCGATGACGCCTTCGCGCACGTCGTTTTTGTTGGGGAGGCCGAGATGTTCTTTCGGCGTCACGTAACAGAGCATCGCCGTGCCGAACCAGCCGATCATCGCGGCGCCGATCGCCGACGTGATATGGTCGTAGCCCGGCGCGATATCGGTCGTCAGCGGCCCGAGCGTGTAAAACGGCGCTTCGTGGCAGATCTGCATCTGTCGCTCAACGTTTTCTTTGATTAAGTGCATTGGTACATGGCCGGGACCTTCGATCATGACTTGGACGTCGTATTCCCAGGCGATCTTCGTCAGTTCACCGAGCGTCTCGAGTTCGGCGAACTGCGCCTCGTCGTTGGCGTCCGCGATCGAGCCGGGACGCAAGCCGTCGCCGAGCGAGATCGACACGTCGTAAGCGCGTAAAATCTCGCAGATTTCGCGGAAATGCGTGTACAGGAAATTTTCCTGATGATGCGCCAGACACCAGGCCGCCATGATCGATCCGCCGCGCGACACGATGCCGGTGACGCGCTTGGCAGTCAGCGGAATGTAGCGAAGCAGCACGCCGGCGTGAATGGTGAAGTAGTCGACGCCCTGTTCCGCCTGCTCGATCAGCGTGTCGCGGTAGATTTCCCACGTCAGCTCCTCGGGACGGCCGCCGACTTTTTCAAGTGCCTGGTAGATCGGGACGGTGCCGACCGGCACGGGCGAATTGCGGATGATCCACTCGCGCGTCGTATGGATGTTTTTGCCCGTCGACAGGTCCATGACCGTGTCCGCCCCCCAGCGGACCGCCCAGAGCATTTTTTCGACTTCCTCGTCGATCGAGGACGTGACGGCCGAGTTGCCGATGTTGGCGTTAACCTTGACGAGGAAGTTGCGGCCGATGATCATCGGCTCGCTTTCCGGATGGTTGATGTTGGCGGGAATGATGGCGCGACCGCGTGCGACTTCCTGGCGGACGAACTCGGGCGAAACGTTTTCCCTTATGGCGACAAATTCCATCTCAGGTGTGATGATGCCTCTTTTGGCATAATACATCTGCGTGACGGCACGGCCGGGCTTGGCGCGCAAGGGGCGGCGTTTCGGTCCAGGGAACGCCTCCGCCCGGGCGCGGGCGTCGCCAGCGCGCAGGCCGTCGTCTTCCGGCCTCACGGCGCGGCCTTCGTATTCTTCGACGTCGCCGCGTTCGAGAATCCAGTTCAGGCGGTGGGGCGGCAGTCCCCGGCGGATGTCCGTCCGGACGTCCGGATCGGTGTAGGGACCGCTCGTGTCATAAACGCGGATCGGCGGATTCGGGATTTCCCGGCCGTCGGCCGTGCGCGTCGGGCTTTGCGCGATTTCGCGCATCGGCACGCGGATGTCGGGCCGCGATCCGACGACGTACACTTTGCGGCTGCCGGGAAACGCGCCGATGTTCGGCGAGGAAACGGCCGTGCTGATGTCGCCGCTCATAGATGGGCAACCTCCCTCGGTGAGTTGGTTTATGTCGGGAAAACGGAAGCGGCGAAGCTGGCGGTACGGCGGACGGCGACCATGCGGAGAACCGGCGGACGCAATGCGGCGCAGGGATGTGCGGGCCGAAACGTTGTTTCGATCGCCTGCAACGAAAAACCGCCCGGCCAGGCGGGCGGTGAAATCGGCAAACCCGGACGGTCGTCGCGCGATCGTTCCGGGCGGCGTTCCCTCCGCTGGCATTACCCAGTTCAGGTCCGACGGTCGACAGCAAGGACGGCTGTCCTCTCAGCCTGGCTCCACCAAGCTCCCGTGCCCGTGAATATGAACAACGAATATGTACGATCAGTGCCTGCGATCGTTGTCGACTTCAGCATACATCGTCTCGCAACATCTTGCAAGTGAACTCGCGCGGCTGAACTGCGGCTTCACGAAGATTTCAGCAAATGCACCTGCTCTTCGAGCCGGGTGATTTTTGCGCCGTGCAGATCCGTGCGAACGAAAAGCGTTTTCAGTTCGTCGCGCATTTCACGGCGCAACTGTGTTACGTCTTCGACGAGCCGGTCGAGCTGTTGTTGCTGACGGTCGACTTTTTGTTCGAGCCGGTCGACGCGCGCTTCCAACTGGTCGACCTTCTGTTCGATTCGGTCGACGCGCGCTTCCAACTGGTCGATCTTCTGTTCGAGCCGGTCGACCCGCGCCTCCAACTGGTCGACCTTCTGTTCGAGCCGGTCGACCCTTTCGGTTAGGGCGGACACTTTCTCGTTCGTCGCCTTGACGATGCCGATCAGCTGCACCGTCATGTCCGAAAGCCGGTCGACCTTCTGCTCCAGACGATCAAGCCTTTCTGCGATCGCCGGGGTCATCGGTTCACGTCCTTTGAAAAAAGTTACAATCTCATTATATCAGACCTGTGTCTGGCCCGCAATTTGCGGGTGGCGGCCGATATCGCCGCGTACAACCGCGGATCAGGATGGTGTCGGAACAGCTGGAACCGCGGGCGTGTGTTGGCCTCGAGCAGCCAGATGCGCCGAGTCGTATCGACCGCGATGTCCAGCCCAAGCTCCTCAATGCGTGGAAACCGCAGCTTCAGCGTTTCGGCGACGAGCAGCGAAAATGCTGCAAGGCGACGTTCCCATTCGGCCACTTCGAGTTCCGAGGCCGCGACACCGGTCACCTTCAAGACGCGGAAAAGCGGTACTGCACGTCCGCCGCGACGACGGTTGGTCACGTATGCGCCCGGGGCGGCGATTTTGCCGATCATGCCGAGCACACGCCACCGTTTCTTTGCTGCAGAGGAATGTTCGGGCGAGTCGAAATGCAGCAAGACCCGAATGTCGATCGGCCGGTCGCGCCACCGGAGAAGATCGACGGCCTGCTGGACGAGATACCGTCGGCCCCTCGATTTCGTCTTCAGCCAGAGGGCGGCGTTGTGCTCGTCGGGAAACGGCATGTCGCCTTGGGGGGTGCGCAGCAGGCAACCGCCGCCTTCGGTCGACCGCTCGGCGCGGATGACGCCGCGGCCCCCGCCTCCGAGCACGGGTTTAACGAACACTGCCGAATACTTTTCCATAAAACGAAGAAACGCCTCAATGGAAAATAGGTCGGTCTCCGGCAAATAAGGAAAAAGACGTGGATCAGACGCCAACGCAAGATGTTTGATCCATTTGTCGCCGGGACAGCGCAGCAGTCGGACCTTCACGAACGGTTCGCCCTCCCGGTCGGAAACTCTATGCCAAACGTATTCCCGAAAAAAGAAAAAGGTGACGCCTTCGGCCTGCCGTTCGACTGGAGCGTCGGCATTCATCGGAAGACCGCCCTAAACGGCCGCAAAACGGGCCGGACGGCGCTTGGATGTAAGGCGGACGGCGCGTTATGATGGAGGGAAAGGAGGGAATCGTCGGTGGCCTTTCTCCGCAAATATGTCCGCAAGTATGGTGTCGGATTCGCGGTGTCGGTCGCGTTCGTCATGCTGGAAGCGCTTGTAGATTTGGCTCAGCCGACGCTGCTGGCGCACATGGTCGATGTCGGCGTCGCCCGCGGTGACATGGGCAGCGTGCTTCGGATCGGCGGCTGGATGTTGATCGTGACGGCGGCCGGCGCGTTGGCGGCGTCCGTGCGAAATGTTGTATCGAGCCGCGTGTCGCAGGCGTTCGGTACCGAGTTGCGCGCGGATTTGTTTCGGAAAATCGTTCGGTTGCCGCTGTCGGAACTGAACCGCTTCGATCGGGCCTCGCTCGTGACGCGGTTGACGAACGACGTTTCTCAGCTGCAGATGTTCGTCAACGGCCTGATGCGGATTTTTACGAAAGGTCCGCTTTTATGCATCGGAAGCGTTATCATGGCTATCCGGCTCAATCCGCGCCTGTCGCTCGTGGTGTTTGCCGTTGTTCCCATCGTATTGGCGCTGATCGCGCTGTCGATGAAAATCGGGTTTCCGCGGTTTGCCCGCGTCCAGGAAGCGCTCGACCGCGTGGGTGCGGCGGTACGGGAATATTTGGGAGGCGTACGCGTCGTGCGGGCGTTCGGGCGGCACGACGAGGAGGAACGGAAATTTGCGGAAGTCAACGCCGGCTATCGGCGTGCGGCCGTAGCGGCGGCGCGGACGGCTGCGCTGTTTCATCCCGCCGTCGTTTTGACGGTTCAGTTCGGCATCGTCGCGGTGCTCTGGATCAGCGGGGCGGGAGTGGAGGACGGTAGCGTGCGGCCGGGCGAGACGATCGCTTTTGTCCAGTATATGACACAAATCCTGTTTGCGCTGATGACGCTGTTTATGGTGTTCGCGATGTTCGTGCGGGCCAAGGCGTCGGCGGTCCGTATCGGGGAAGTTCTTGCGGCGGAAGAAGACGTCGTCGGGACGGAGCCCGTGCCGGACAAGATGGGTTTGCGAGGACGGATCGATTTCGAAAACGTCAGTTTTTCCTATGAAGGCCCGGGCGGGCCTCCGGCTATTCGGAACGTAACGTTTTCCTGTCTGCCGGGAGAAACTGTCGGCATCGTCGGGCCGACTGGCTCGGGAAAAAGCACGCTCGTGTCGCTGATTCCTCGGCTGTACGACGCGACGTCGGGCACGGTGCGCGTCGGCGGGGTCGACGTCCGGCGGCTCGATCCGGCCGCCCTGCGGGAAAAAATCGCGTTTGTGCCCCAGAAAACCGTGCTGTTTTCCGGCACGATTCTCGACAACATCCGCATGGGGCGTCCGGACGCGACGGAAGAAGAGGCGGAGATCGCCGCGCGTTCGGCGCAGGCGCATGCGTTCGTCGCGGCGTTGCCGGAACGATACGGCGCGGTCGTGGGGCAACGCGGCGTCAATCTTTCCGGCGGTCAGAAGCAGCGGCTGGCCATCGCCCGCGCGCTTGTACGCAAGGCGGATATTTTGATTTTCGACGACTGCACGAGCGCCGTCGACGCCGTCACTGAAGCCAAAATTCGCGCGAGCCTGAAAGAGGTATGCCGCGGTGTGACGAGCCTGATCGTCGCACAACGCATTTCGTCGGTCGTGCATGCTGACAAAATCGTCGTGCTGGACCGCGGCGAAGTCGTCGGCGTCGGAAAGCACGAAGTACTCCTTTCGACGTGCAGGGTTTATCGGGAGATGTGGGAATCGCAGACGGGAAGGGAGATGGCGGTCGATGTCTGACGAGGGAGCCGTCTCGGTGCGCGCGGCGGCTGCGGAGTCCGAGAAGCGGCGGGAAGACCGGCGGCCCGGTTTTCCGATGCCGCCGGGACACGGCCGGCCGATGGGCGGATTCGGGCATGGCGCCGCTCGGACGACCAGGCCGAAACGGTTGCGAGAAACGCTGTTTCGGCTGTGGCGCTGTTTTGAGGGAGAGCGTGTGCTGCTTGCGGTTGTGTTCGGCTTTGTGCTGCTCGATGCGGCGATCGTGTTTTTTACGCCTTATTGGATCGGCAAGGCAGTCGACGCGCTTTCGAGAGGTCAAACGGTCGATTGGGGCGCGCTCGAAACCGCGACGGCGGCGTTGGCCGCCGCCTATGCGGGGGGTGCGCTGGCTGGCGTCGCGCAAGGGTGGCTGTCGGCCGGCGTCGCGCAAAGCGTCGTCGAACGGTTGCGGCGTGCGATGTTCGGTAAATTGCGGCGGCTGCCGCTCGCTTATTTCGATTCGCGGCCGCACGGTGAACTGATGAGCCGGCTGACGAACGATCTCGACAACGTCAGCAATACCGTTTCCCAAGCGACGGTCCAGCTGTTGTCCGGCTGCGTCGCCGTCGCCGGTTCACTGGTGATGATGCTGACGTTGAGCTGGCCGCTGACGCTGGCGACGCTGACGACGGTTCCGCTCGTGATCGGACTCGTCCGGTTCGTGACGCGGCGGACGTCCGAGCTTTTCCGCCAGCAGCAGGCCAAGCTCGGCGAGCTTAATGGTCGGATCGAGGAGTCGATTTCCGGATTGGAAGTCGTCCGGACGTTCAACCGCGAAGAGCGCGTGATCGCTGAATTCGATCGGGCCAACGGCGATCTTTACGAGGTCGGCGTGAAGGCGCAAATCTGGTCCGGTCTGTTGATGCCGTTTCTCGGCGTGATCGGCAATTTCGGTTTCGCCGTCGTCGCCGTCGTCGGCGGTTGGCTCGCAGTTCGTGGACAGGCGACGGCCGGCTTGATCGCCGCGTTTCTGGTTTACTCCAGGCAGTTCGTGCGGCCGCTCAACGATCTGGCGAACTTGTACAACCTGCTTCTGGCAGGTGTGGCCGGGGCGGAACGGGTGTTCGAAACGCTCGACGAGCGCGAAGAATCGGCCGATCCGCCTGACGCCGTCGAGTTGAAACGGCCGCGCGGAGAAGTCGTGTTCGAAAACGTCTCTTTCGGCTATCGTCCCGAGGTGCCGGTGTTGCGCGACGTTCATTTCCGGGCGGCGGCGGGTACGCGGACGGCTCTGGTCGGACCGACCGGTGCGGGGAAGACGACGATCGTCCAATTGTTGATGCGGTTTTACGACGCAACCGGCGGGCGGATTCTGATCGACGGGTGCGACATTCGGTCGTACACGCGGGACAGTCTGCGCCGGTGTTTCGGCGTCGTGCTGCAGGATACGTACCTGTTCGCGGGGACGGTGCGAGACAACATCCGGTACGGCAAGCCGGACGCCACGGATGCCGAAGTGCGACGGGCTGCCGCGCTCGCCTGCGCAGACTCGTTCATTGAGCGGCTGCCGCGCGGATACGACACGATGCTGTCCGAAAACGGCGGGAATTTGAGTCAGGGCGAACGGCAGCTGTTGGCGATCGCAAGGGTGATTTTGGCCGACCCGCCGATTCTGATTTTGGACGAGGCGACTAGCAACGTCGACACGAGAACGGAGCGGCACATCCAACGGGCGTTGCGCAATCTGATGGAAGGACGGACGTGTTTCATCATCGCCCATCGCCTCAACACGATCCGAGACGCGGATATGATTTTGGTGATCGACGGCGGTCGGATCGTCGAGTGGGGAACGCACGAGTCGCTGATGCAGCAGGGCGGCTTCTATCGCCGAATGTTCGAAAATCAGTTCGGGACGGACCGGAGCGCGGCGATTTGCTTCCTATCCCGGGAAACGCTACAATGAAACCCGAACCCGATTTTGTCGAAACGGAGGGGTCGGCATGTACGACGTTATCGTGATCGGAGCGGGGCCTGCCGGCGCCAGCGCGGCGCTGTTTGCCGCTAAGGCGGGACTCAAGACGCTGGTCGTCGACGACGACAAGGGCATGACGAAACGCGCGTGGGTCGAAAACCATTACGGCGTGCCCGCGATCGGCGGCCCCGAGCTCGTCGAGACGGGCAAGAAACAGGCGGAGAAATTCGGCGCCGAGCTCGTTTCGACCAAAGCGACGGCTGTTGCGCGGGAAGGCGATGCGATCGTCGTTCGGACGGAAAACGGCGCGACTTACTCGGCGCGGCACGTGATTCTGGCAACGGGCGCGTCGGTCGAACTGGCCGAGGCGTCGGGGATCCGCACCCGACCGGGGACCGAGCCGCGCATCAAAACGGTGTTGGATGTCGACCCGCAAGGCCGCACGAACATTCCCGGCGTCTGGGCGGCGGGAACGTGCGCGGGTGTCAGCGTACATACGATCATTACGGCGGGCGACGGCGCCAAAGTCGCGATCAATGTCATCAGCGAGCTGAAGGGTCAGCGTTACGTCGACCACGACGTGTTGCAGCCGAAGAGCTGACCGGCGACGGTACCCGGTTTTCCGGGCGAACCGGCGCCCAAGCGGGCGAAAGTCCGTTCCGCGGCGGACGGGCAGTCGCCCGCTTTTTTTGCGGGCCGGCATTTTGCTATATTGAAAGTAATCGTGGCGGAAACGGAGGCCGATCGGTGACGCTGCCGAAGTACGTGCAAATCAAACGCCATTTGTTGTCGCAAATCGCATCCGGAGACTTGCGCGCGGACGAGCGGATGCCGTCGGAGACGGAGCTGTCCGGGCAATTCGGCGTTAGTCGTCAGACCGTCCGACAGGCGCTTGCCGAACTGGAGCATGAAGGGTGGCTGTATCGGATTCAGGGCAAGGGGACGTTCGTGCGCGGCGGAACGGGTGTCGCCGCGGCGGGCGCGCGGACGGTCGGCATCGTGACGACGTACATTTCCGATTATATTTTTCCGGCCATCATCCGCGGCGCTGAGGCGGTGCTGCGCGAGCGCGGTTACGGCATGATGCTCGCCTCGACGGACAACGACCGCAACAAGGAGCGCGAATGTCTGAAGCGGCTGTCCGCCTATCCGCTGCGAGGCATGATCGTCGAGCCGACGCGCAGTGCGGAGGGACGGCGGGAAATCACATGGTATCTGGAGCTGGAGCGCAAGGGCGTGCCGTACGTTATGATCCATGAAAGTTATCCTGAACTCGGATGCCCGGTCGTCAAGGTTGACGACGAGTTCGGAGCGTTTCTGGCGACGGAACATCTCGTACGGCTCGGCCACCGGCGTGTCGCCGGCATGTTCAAGACGGACGACTTGCAAGGCGTCTACCGGTTGAAAGGTTATTTGCGGGCGCTCAGGCAAAACGGGATTGCGCCCGATCCCGATTTCGTCGTCCGGTTCGAATCCGGCGACCGTTCAGAAACGCCGCGGCGGCAGGCGTACGAATGGTTGCGGAAAGACGCCGGGGCCCGGCCGACGGCGATCGTCTGTTATAACGACGAAGCGGCGCTCGAAGTGCTTGAGGCGGTTCGCGCGTGCGGGATGCGGGTACCGGACGATCTGTCCGTGGTCGGTTTCGACGATTCCGCATTGGCCGTCGCCTCAGACGTCAAACTGACGACGGTGGCGCATCCGAAGGAAGAACTGGGCAAGACGGCGGCGGAATTGCTGATCCGGTTGATGGAACGGCCGGCGTCGGCCGAACCGGCTGCCGATATTGGACGTCCGTTAAGGGAAGACGAACCGCTTTCGGTGACATTCCGGCCTGAACTCGTCGTGCGCGCGTCGACCGCGCCGCCGCCGTCCGGGGGGTAAAACGGCTATGGCGCGCATTTACCGGTTCGGCGATCGGGCCGCGGTCGTCGAGGTCGCCGAACGGCCGGGCCCCGAGGCGACGGAAACGATCGCGCGGCTGTTTCGCGTGTTGTCGGAACGGCCGTTTCCCGGGATGGTCGAGGCCGTCCCTGCTCTGACGACACTGGCGGTGTTTTATGATCCTGTCGCGGTGGCGGCGGCGCTTCGCGGCGGCGTCGATGCGGCGCCTGGAGTCGATGCGGAGTCGACGCCGGTGTTTATCCGGGTCCGCGCGGAGCTCGAGCGGGCGATCGGCGAGGCGGGGCGCGGCGGTACGGTCGGCGCGGCGGAAGCGGACGGGCCGAAAGAGGACGAGCATGTCGTCGTCGTTCCGGTCTGTTACGGCGGAGAATTCGGCCCCGATCTTGCGGAGCTGGCGGAGCGGAGCGGAATGACGCCGGAAGAGGCGGCCGCGCTGCATTCGGCGGCGGAATACCGCGTGGCGATGATCGGATTTTTGCCCGGGTTCCCTTACTTGACGGGATTGCCGGAGCGGCTGGCGGCGCCGCGTAAAGAGACTCCCCGCTCCCGCGTCCCTCCTGGAGCTGTCGGCATCGGCGGCGTTTATACCGGCATTTATCCGGTCGCGTCGCCGGGCGGCTGGCGTTGGATCGGCCGGACGCCGCTGTCGCTGTTCGATCCCGACCGGACGCCGCCTTTCCTGTTGCGCGTCGGCGACCGCGTGCGGTTTCGGCCGATTTCCGAGGAGGAATTTCGGGCGGCGGGTGAGTCGCCGTGATCCGCGTCGTGCGGCCGGGGTTGGAGACGACGGTACAGGACGCGGGGCGGCCCGGTCTTCGGGCCTACGGCGTGCCGGTCGGCGGCGCGGCGGACGCCCGGTCGCTTCGGATCGCCAACGTTCTTGTCGGCAATCCCCCGGACGCTCCGGCGCTCGAAATCACGTTGAAAGGTCCGGAGCTCGTCTTCGAACAGGCGGCGGTCGTCGCGCTGGTCGGTGCGGATCTCGGCGCGCGGCTGAACGGCTTGCCGATGCCGATGTGGCGACCGGTCGCCGTGGCGCCGTCGGCGGCGTTGTCGTTCGCCGGAGCGGCCGGTCCGGGGGCGAGGGTGTATTTGGCGGTTGCCGGCGGCCTGGCGGTGCCGAAGGTGCTCGGCGGATTCGGCACGTACGTCCGCGGCCGGTTCGGCGGTTTCGGCGGCAGGCCGCTTGCGGCGGGCGACCGGCTGCCGGTCGGCAGGCCGTCTGCGGAAGCGGAAGCGTTCGCCTCGACGGCTGCGGCTGTGTTTCGCAATTCGGCCGAGCCGGCGTGGACGGTTCCTTGGAGCGCGACGGTTTACAGCTCGTTTTGGCGGCCGGTCGACGAGCCGGTTTTGCGTGTGATGATGGGCCCGGAGGCGCAGTGGTTTACCGAAGAGTCGCTGCGGGCGTTTGTGCAAGAGCGGTTTCGGGTGTCGCCGGCTTCCGACCGGATGGGCTGCCGGCTGGAAGGGCCGGTGCTGCGGCTGGCCGAACCGCGCGAGATGGCGTCGACGGCGGTGATGTTCGGCACGATCCAGGTGCCCCCGAACGGCCGGCCGGTGTTGTTGTCGGCGGATTGCCAGACAACGGGCGGGTATCCGCGCATCGCCCAGGTGATTTCCGCGGATTGGCCGGTCGTCGGGCAGTTGAGACCGGGAGACGTCGTCCGCTTCGAGCCGGTAACGGCGGAAGAAGCCGAAACAGCTCTGTTCGAAGAAGAGCGCGCCCTTCGCGAACTGGAAGCCGGTGTCCGCCTGCGCTGGCGCCAGGGATGCGAGCCGATCCCGATTGGGAGGAGACCGATGTGAAAACAATCGATCTGAACTGCGACCTCGGCGAAAGTTTCGGCGTTTACAGGCTCGACATTTCCGACGAGGTGCTCGTCTGTTTCAGTTCCGCCAACGTCGCCTGCGGATTTCACGCCGGCGACCCGACGACGATGCGCAGGACGGTGCGGCGCTGTCTCGAACTCGGCATCGCCGTCGGGGCGCATCCCGGGCTGCCGGATCTCGTCGGGTTCGGCCGGCGCAGGATGGACGTTTCTGCGGAAGAAGTGTACGACATCGTCGTCTATCAGATCGGCGCTTTGCGCGCGTTCGTCGAAAGCGAAGGCGGCAGACTGCGCCACGTCAAACCGCACGGTGCGCTTTATCATATGGCGGCGGAGCGGCCCGAACTGGCCGAGGCGGTGGCGGAAGCGGTGAGGCGCGTCGACGCGTCGCTCGTGCTTTACGGCCTTGCGGGAAGCCGGCTGATCGAGGCGGCGGAAAAAGCCGGGCTGCGCGCGGCGTCGGAGGCGTTTGCCGACCGGGCGTACGACCGCGACGGAAAGTTGGTGCCGCGCGGGGTTCCGCAGGCCGTTTTGACCGAGACCGGGGCCGTCGTTGAACAGGCGGTGCGACTCGCCTCCGAGGGACGCGTGCGGACGGCCGAAGGAGCGGAGATCGTTTTACGCGTCGACACGATTTGTTTTCACGGCGACGGCCCGGCTGTTGCAGATGGTGTCCGCGCTGTGCGTCGTGCGCTCGCGGAGCGCGGCATTGGCGTAGCGGCGCCGTAAAGTTTCGGGCTTTCTATTTGATTTTGGGTTTAGGTATATTTTTGAAAAAAGGGAGGAGAAAGGATGGTTCGGCTTTTTGTGTACGGAACGCTGCTTCCGGGCGAGGCGAACTATGGGCTGGCAGCCCCGTATGTGCTCGGCTCGTTTGCCGGCGAGGTCCGCGGCCGGTTGTACGACGCCGGCGGCTATCCCGGCTGCGTTCTCGATGCCAGCGGCCCGACGGTCGAGGGCGTGTGGCTCGAGTTGAAGGAAGAAGCGTTGCCCGTGCTGGACGAACTGGAGCAGTTTTTCGGCGCGGAGGAAGAAAACGATTACGAACGCGTTTGGGTACGCGACGCGCGGAAGCCGGTTGAAGGCTGGATCTACGTGTGGACCGACAGCCGCGGTTTGCCGGAGATCGCCGGCGGAAGCTGGCGCAAGCGCGGCGAACGTTAGCAGGCCCAGGCGATGGACGGCAAGCGACCGAGTCGAAATCGGCCGTTACCGGGACGTTCATCCGTCTTGCGGCTCGGGCGCAGGTCCCGGTTCGACGTGGACGTGTACGTCGAGCACGCGGTGTTTGCGTTTCAGGCGTTCTTCCAGCCGTTCGGCGATGCCGTGGCTTTGTTCGACATTCAGGCGTGGGTCGACGAGCACGGTAATTTCCAGACAAACGTGGCTGCCGTAAGCGCGGGCGCGCATTTGCCGGACGGACAAGACGCCTTCTGTTTTTTCGGCGGTTTCCTTAAAAACGGTGAGTTGTTGTTCGTCGAAGCCATCCGTCAGCACCATCGCCGAGGCGGAAAATACTTTCCACGCCATCCGGAGAATGATGATGCCGACGACGGCCGCGGCGGCCGGATCGAGCCACGGCCATCCGGCCCTTGCTCCAAGGATGCCGATCGCGGTTCCGAGGCTGACGAGTGCGTCGGAACGATTATCCGCAGCAACGGCGGCCAGCGCATGGCTGTGCAGCCGTCGGGCGAGTCGACGGTTGTACAGAAAGACGGAAAACATGACGACAGCCGCAGCCAAGGCCCAAACAGCCGCCGCCCGGTCGGGCGCCTGCAGATGGTCGCCTGCGAGGAGACGACGTACGACGGAGCCGATCAGCTGCAAACCGACTGTCGCCATCAGAAACGATGCGATGAGCGACGCGACCGTCTCCGCCCGTCGATGCCCGTACGGATGATTTCGGTCCGGCGGTTTGCGGCCGAGGCGCAATCCGACCAGGACGGCGGCCGAAGCGCAAAGGTCGCTTGCGTTGTTCAAGCCGTCGGCGACGAGCGCGGACGAGCCGTAAATCCATCCTCCCGCGATTTTGGCGGCAGCGAACGTCAAATAGGCCGCGATCCCGATCCAGACGCCGGCTTCCCCGGAGGATGCGCCGCGGTTCATGCCTTTCTCCCCGACTTTCTTCCCAGTGTTTTTCCCCAATCAGAACCGAACAGTATTGTATCAGAGCGCGGGCGTGTGGGTCTACGGCAACATTGTTGCGCAAGTGCTCGGTTTTTTGTGTGCCCATTTTGGCCGGAAACGGGCACCCGTCGCGGTCGGGCGGGCATAAGGTGTACTGTGCCCGCGAACAGGGCGAACGACGAATGCGCGAAGGAGCTGGTTTCCGAGATGAGTACCCAGTACGGCG
Organism: Candidatus Reconcilbacillus cellulovorans; assembly: GCA_002507565.1. Taxonomy (GTDB): domain Bacteria; phylum Bacillota; class Bacilli; order Paenibacillales; family Reconciliibacillaceae; genus Reconciliibacillus; species Reconciliibacillus cellulovorans. The sequence goes on along the minus strand of MOXJ01000029.1, from coordinate 809 downwards.
CGGAATGGAACGAGACGACGCGGGACGACGGTCCCGCGGAGCAGGCGATGACGCCGGTTGGTCATCATGCCCCCCGCGAAATGCAAGACGACGAGGGAATGATACAGGCTGCCCCGCAACCTTTTGGTCCTGGAGGATGGGCCGGCGGTTGGCCGGGCGGTTGGCCGGGCGGCGGCTGGCCGGTGACGCCGTTTCCGCCAACTGGCCCCGGCTTTCCCGGACCGGGTTTTCCGGGAGGATTTCCGGGTGCGCCGATGCCGCCGTGGATGCCCGGAGGTTGGCCGCCGTTCGGTCCGCCGTTCGGGGGTCCCGGTATGATGCGGCCGTGTTTGTTCCGAATCAATTGGATCACGCTGAATACCGGCCAGCGGCTGATCGTATACGTCACGCGCGTGACGAGGCGACATCTCCACGGTTACCAGTGGACGTGGACGGGGTGGTCGCCGGTGACGCTTGACCTGGATTCCGTTGTCGCGGTCGCCTGCTGACGGTTCGGACGCGGTCGCAGCGGTTTTGCGGCGGCCGCGTCTGTCTCTGACCCCTGTATGATGCCAGGGCGATCGCATTAGGGGCTCGACGGAGCCAACGACAAAATGTGCATCAAATACTCAGGGTTCCAGGCGCAATACTTCCGCTTTAGCCGCAAACTCTTCTTCACCGTCGTATCCCGCTTCAGTAAGTTCAGCGCCATCCGCCGCAAGATCGCCGCATTCTGCGCCGCGTTGCGCTTTCGAATCCGTAGCTGATCTTCCCGAAACGTCATATCCATCACCCAATGGAGCCCATTTTCAATCCCCCAATGACTTCGC
>MOXJ01000028.1 GCA_002507565.1 Candidatus Reconcilbacillus cellulovorans | reverse complement strand
CGGCACGGCTTGCGAGCCGGTGTTGACGATGCGCAGCTGCGGTTTCATCTGGTTGTCGGTGGCGCTCGTGTCGCCCACGCGATACTCGACGCGCAGGGTGCCGCTTGCGCTAGGCGTCGGCGTTGACGTCGGTGTCGGTGTCGGCGTCAGTGTCACGGTCGGTGTGGGCGTCGGCGTTGGTGTCGGCGTTGACGTTGCCGTCGGTGTAGACGTCGGCGTTGGTGTCGGCGTCGGCGTGCCGGCCGGATCGCCGTACAGGATGCCCCGACCGTTCGTCGCCACATAAACGCGTCCGTAAATCCGCGGATCGCCGGTGATCGCCGTGTTGGTCACGCCCCATTGATGCTGGTCGTCATTAATGCGCACCCAGGAAGCTCCGCCGTCGTCCGAACGGTAAATGCCGCGCACGTTGTCGATTTGGGCGGCGACGTAGATCGCGGGATACGTCTTGCCGGGCGCCGACTTGCCGAAGCCTACGACGTCGGCTTCCTGAACGTTGGACAATTTGACGAACGTCTGGCCAGAATCCGTGGAATGCCATAGCCCGTAGACTCCGCCTTCCGTTCCTCCGGCGAACCAGATGTCGCCTTCAATGCCCGGAACGGCCTTGAAGTTCGCGACTCCCGACGTCGGCAACCCGGTGGCCGGCGTCTGCACGAATGTCGCGCCGCCGTCGGTGCTGACGTAAAACCGGCCGTTCGCGAAAGCATAAAATTTGTTTTTGTTGACGCGGTCGGAGCGGACTTTCGCCCCGGTCGGCACGCCGGTGCTCGCCGTCCAGGAGTTGCCGCCGTTTTTTGAATAGTAGACACCTACGTCCGGCGTACTCCAGACAATCGAACTGCCGTCGGCGGATACCGCGACCATGCCGCCGCCCCGGGTGCCCGGCGGTTCGGAAGGAGGATTGTACCAGTTTTCCCCGTTGTCGTAAGACAGCGCGATCGATTTGGCGTTCGGATTGGCGTTGTAATCCGCCTGTCCCACCCGCATGACGAAATTCGGATTATTTTCGGCGAAATCGATGCTGAGCGTGCTGTTGGGGCCCGCGAAAATTTTGGCGGGCGGTTTCGTCAGGTCGGTATGCCGGAAGCCGGAAACGTCGTACATCGCACTGAGCAGGGGAGCCCCCGACGGCGGGCTGACCAGGTCGACGACGGATGTTTCTTCGATGCCTTTCGCCATGACGGTGATGTTGATTTTGCCGCCGCGGTCCCAGTCGGTCAGGTTGTTGGCGCCGTAGATCGTCGCGCCGGTCACGTACATCATCCGGTCCGGGTTGAACGGGTCGATTTCGAGATCCCCGATCATCCAGCCGAGCTTCGGCGTGATTTCCGGCGGCTGCGGGTTGGCTTCAAAGTCGAGCCACGGCGCCGCGGAGATGTCCTGCGTATAGCGGAACGTCCGCGTCGGGTAGCCCGCCCAGTCCCAGATGCGCGTCCACGTCGCGCCGCCGTCGGTGCTGCGGAAAATGATGGCGTCCGGCCACCACGAGTTCAGGCTGGCCACCATGATTGTGTTCGGGTTCTGGGCGTCGACGGCCAGACCGCCGTAACCGTAGTAGTTGTCGCTGCTGGAACTCGGAACGGGGCTGATGTTCGTCCATTCGCCGGTCGCCGTGTTGAATTTCCACACGTCGCCCTTGGACCCGTCGTACGGTCCGACGCCGTTGCTGTACGTGATATAGAGATACCCGTTCGAGGACAGCACGCCGTGGTGCGGCAAAAAGCCCGTCGGCTGACCGGGAACCGCTTCCCACGTCTGTCCTCCGTCGCGACTGCGGTAAATGCTCGTTCCCGTATCGGCGACGCCGACGTAGATCGTTTGCGTCGGATTGCCGGGCGTTCCGGTTCTCGGGTCGAACGTAATCCAGGCGATGCCGACGATGTCGCCCTGATAGGAGTTGGAAGGATCCTGCACATAGGTCCCCGGATTCGGGAAACTGGTGACTTTCGTCCACGTCGCGCCGTAATCGGTGCTCTTCCACAGCCCGTTGCCGCTGCGCGCGCCGAAGAACAGAATGCTGTTCTTGTTCGGGTCGATCGCCAGCCGTTCGCCGAGCGAACGGCCGGGCATGTTGCCGCCGACCTTAAAGGGCAGGGGCGTCTGCTGCCAGGTGTTGCCGCGGTCCGTCGAGCGCAGGATGTAGCCGTTGTTCGGGTCCCACTCGTTCGTGTACATCCCGACGGCCAGGTACACGCGATTCGGATCGACGGGGTCGGTCGCCAGGGCGTCGACGCCGAGTTTGCCCCATTCGTCCCAGCCGACCCAGTCGAGCAGCGGAATCCAGCTGTTATCGGCCGGATTCCAGCGGTAGGCGCCGCCGATGTCCGTGCGCGCGTAGATCAGATCGCGCTCTTTCGTGTTGAAAATGATGCCGGGCACGAAACCGCCGCCCGCTCCGGTGACGACGTTGCGCCAGACGTACGGCTGACTCGGGGCGGCGTGCGCCTTTTCCGTCCCGCCGTCGCCGAAAACGCCGGGAAACGGCGTAACGGCGAGCAAAAGCGCCAGTAGACCGGTCCAAACTTTCTTGCGACTCATCAACGCGTTCCTCCTCGATACGTGAAAATGAAAAGATGTCGTGAATCCGTGAACTCTCGATTGCCGGCGAACGAAAGACGGGATTTGATCGGAGCCTGGAGAGAGTTCACGGATTCACAGGATGGGGGAGTTGTAAATTTCATGTAAAAGATTCCCTTCGGGCCCGCTTCACCCCTTCCTCTTTGCAAACGCGAATGAATACGCTTCCATCATATCATCCGCGGCAATCCGCTTGTACCCGATGAATCGGACAAGTCGTCATCGGCGATTTAGATATCGCGGTGTCTAAAAAAGCACAGCGGCGCGTCCGGCAAGAGAGTTAACGGCCGCTGTGCTTCGGCGAGGTCAAGGTTCAAGGATTTCGGAAGATTCATCCGATAGTGAATATTCAATAAGAATATCCGATTCTTTCTTTCCATTTTTAGAAGCCTTCAATTTTTCGACTTCTTCTCGTATCCATGAGTGTCGATTGGCGAGTCGGCCGTCGGGTTCGATCCGGAATTCGCCCTGCGTTCCGCCCATGACGCCAAACGTGTCGGGCCGACCGTCTTCGGCTTTGATTAGAAATAAAATGTAATTTTTCCCGAATTCGAGTATGTCGCCTTCAATGACATTGTTTTTAACACTTCCGTTTTGATAAATTTTAATAGTATCAAACTTTTTTCCTTTCAAAGTTGAGATAACTTTAATGTTTGAAACAACACCGTATAACCCGGTTTCAGCTATAGAAACGGGCTGGCCGATGATAATTAAATCGGATTCTTTTTTTATTTCATTTAAGGAATTATATGAATGATAAAGAGCATGAGAATTTCCATCTAAGTTTAAATACTCATTATTTGGTTTTGTAAAAAATATTTCGTTATTTCTATTATGATTAAGAAATACCAAAAGAAAAATACTTGATAAAACCAGAGATATAAAGAATAGGATTTTTTTATTCCTCATGTTTATACCTCCCGCCTATTATGAATAAAACTTCGTATATGAGTTTTTAATATGGGTAAAGTCTCGAACAGTTGGACTAGTTAATTTCCATTTATCGTAAACCGTCCCTGCAGCTTCGTACATGATTGCAGGATTGTTTGCACTCGCGCCCATATCATGGCCATAATACCCCAATGCATGTCCGAATTCGTGTGTTGATACCATTTTCCATTTATCTAATGAATAGAAAAGAGAAGTTCCATTCCAAATAAAGTATACTCTCGATTTATAGAGTCTTTCCACATATTTAATTTGCCCCGTTTTCGTTCGAGCATAATATACAATTTCAGAGGATTCATAAGGTGCAAAGCCAACCGTCTGAGGGTTAATCTTAAATAAATCCATAGCTTCTTGTCCAGAAATACAACTCACAAAAATATGGTAGTCACTTAATGAAGTAGTAGACATTGTAATTAACAATCCTGATGACCATTGTTGAAATCCATAGGGTGCGATCTGTGAAAATGTCGATTCGGGCATGAGACAGTTGGACCCGCGCTCAAATTTAACTTTTATTGTGGTCACATAATTTATGTTGTGAGGAAAATATCCTATTTTTCCTCCGTCTGAATACCATTCATAGGGGAAGGACCCAGCATCAGTTGGTTGTGCCGCTAATGCTGGAATATTTAAACCTCCAATCTCAATTCAATTTGATGCATAATTTCGTGAGTCCGTGAACTTTTTTTAGATTATTCATTAAAATTCAGATAATCAATAAAGAACACCTCCTTGTATTAAAATATTTTTACCTAAGTCTCATCAGCATTCACGAAATTCATTTTAATCTCCCCCCATGTTTTTCTATCACTTTTGTGACTTCTTTAACACTTAGGTGACTTTATTTAAAACTCATTTATGTTAGAAATTTTAAAAAAAATTATAAAACCACCACGTCTTCCGCCGCACTCCCGTCGCGCCCGGGCGTGCGCGCGGCCGCCCCATATGATAAACTTTAAGAAAAGCGACGATCCTGTCCGAGGGAGTGGAAGCGAACGTGGCGACGACAACCGCGGCGAAGCGCAAAATGCGCTCCGACATGATCAAGAAAGGGTTCGACCGGGCGCCGCACCGAAGCCTGCTTCGGGCGGCCGGCGTCCGCGAGGAAGATTTCGACAAGCCGTTTATCGCCGTCTGCAACTCTTACGTCGACATTATCCCGGGCCACGTGCATCTGCAGGAGTTCGGCCGGCTCGTCAAAGAGGCGATCCGGGAAGCCGGCGGCGTACCGTTCGAGTTCAATACGATCGGCGTGGACGACGGCATTGCGATGGGGCACATCGGCATGCGGTACAGTCTCCCGAGCCGGGAGCTGATCGCCGATTCCGTCGAAACGATGGTGTCCGCCCACTGGTTCGACGGCATGGTATGCATTCCGAACTGCGACAAGATTACGCCGGGCATGATGATGGCGGCGATGCGGCTGAACATTCCGACGATTTTCGTCAGCGGCGGGCCGATGAAGGCCGGACGCGACTCGAAGGGGCGGCCGATTTCGCTGTCCAGCGTGTTCGAGGGCGTCGGCGCGTACCAGGCCGGCAAGATCGACGACAAGATTTTGCTGGAGCTCGAGCGGTACGGCTGTCCGACGTGCGGTTCGTGTTCGGGGATGTTCACGGCCAATTCGATGAACTGTTTAGCTGAAGCGCTCGGTCTCGCGCTGCCCGGCAACGGTACGATTCTCGCCGTCAGCCCAGAACGCCGGGAGTTCGTCAAACGCTCGGCGCGCCAGCTGATGAAGCTGATCGAGATGGACCTTAAACCGCGCGACATCGTGACGCTCGAGGCGATCGACAACGCGTTCGCGCTCGACATGGCGATGGGCGGCTCGACGAACACGGTACTGCACACGATCGCCATCGCGCACGAGGCCGGTATCGAATACCCGCTCGAACGGCTCAACGAACTGGCCAAGCGCGTGCCGCACCTGGCGAAAATCGCGCCGGCGTCCGACTACCACATTGAAGACGTTCACCGCGCGGGCGGCGTCAGCGCGATTTTGAACGAGCTTTTGAAAAAGCCCGGCGTGCTGCATGGCGACTGCATCACTGTGACGGGCAAAACACTGGCGGAAAACGTCGCCGGTTGCGAAATTCTCGACAAAAACGTCATTCGCCCGCTCGACAATCCGTACAGCGAAACCGGCGGGCTGGCCGTGCTGTTCGGCAATCTGGCGCCGAACGGCGCGATCGTCAAGGTCGGCGCGATCGACCCGTCCGTCGGCGACCGCCACGTCGGCCCGGCGATCTGTTTCGACTCGCAGGACGAAGCGCTCGAAGGCATCGCGAACGGCAAAGTGCGCGAGGGCCACGTCGTCGTCATCCGCTACGAGGGGCCGAAGGGCGGTCCCGGCATGCCGGAGATGCTCGCGCCGACGTCGCAGATCGTCGGCATGGGGCTCGGCGCGAAAGTCGGCCTGATCACCGACGGCCGATTTTCCGGTGCGACGCGCGGCATCTGCGTCGGCCATATTTCGCCGGAAGCGGCGGAAGGCGGGCCGATCGCGTTCGTGCGCGACGGCGACATCATCGAGATCGACCTGGCGAACCGGCGCATCGAGCTGAAAGTGAGCGACGAGGAACTCGCCCGCCGCCGCGCGGAATGGAAAGGATTCGAGCCGAAGGTCAAAACCGGTTATCTGGCGCGGTATACCCGTTTCGTCACGTCGGCGAGCACGGGGGCGGTTTTGAAAATTTGACGCCGACCTGCGGCATCGTCTAAAATAAAAAAGAAGTCGTAGTCCGAAAAGGCGATGGAGTCCGCCGTCAACCGCCGCAAGGCTGATGACTCCTACCGACGATCGGTTCGGTAGGAGTCTGTCTTTTTTGGGGAGGGAATCATCCATGAAAACGAAATGGTTGTGTCATGTCGCCGTCGGTTTGGCCGGCGCTGCGGGATCGCTGTTGCGATATGCGCTGGATGCGTGGATCGTGGTCGACCGTTTCTCCGGGTTTCCGTGGGGGACGCTGGCGGCGAATGCGGCCGGCTGTTTCGCGCTGGGCTGGCTGTCGGTCCGGTTCGGAGAAGATGACCGGCTTCCGGTCTGGGTGAAAATCGCGGCGACGACCGGTTTTCTAGGGTCGTTGACCACGTTTTCTGCTCTGGCGCTGGAAACGGTCGAGCTCGCCCGGCAGGACGGCGCGCCGGCGGCTGCGGGATATGCGGCGCTCAGTTTGATTTTGGGACTGGCGATGATGTTTGCGGGCAGAAAGACGGCGACCGTCGTCGGCGCGCTCCGCCCGAGCGGAGAGGAAGCCGCATGAAAGAAATCACGCTGGTTGTCGCGGGCGGATTCGTCGGGGCCGTTCTTCGCCATTTGATCGGCCTGTGGGCGAATCGACGGTTTCCGACGGCAGTGCCGGTCGGGACGTTCGCCGTCAACATGGCGGGATCGTTCGCCGTCGGCGTTTTGGCCGGATTTCACGTCGCGACGCAGTGGGCGATGCTGTTGGGCGTCGGGTTTTTGGGCGCGTTTACGACGTTTTCGACGTTCAATCTGGAAGTCGTCCGGATGTGGGAGCAAGGACGACGCCGGGCCGCAGCGCTGTACGTCGCGGCAAGTTACGGGACCGGCGTCGCGCTCGCCGCGCTTGGGTGGGCGGCTGGTGCGTCGTTCGGCGGGGCATAGAGCGAAATAATCGTTCGGAGCGGACGAAAAAGCGGTCCGGAGTCGTCGGCCGATGCGCGAGAAACCGGTGCGCCCGGGCTCTCAAAGCCTCCGGACCCGCTTTTTCGGCCGTCGTCAGGCGTTTTCGGGGACTTTTTCTTTCATCTCGAGCATGTTCCGGACGAATTCGGGCAGACGGAAGCAGCTGCGGAGAATGTCTTCGTTCACATACCGTGCCGGGAGGCGGAAACGAAGTGTCTCGGCCGGCGGCAGCGGTTTTTTCGAACCGAGCGTAAACGACCATAACCCCCCAGGGTATGTCGGCACGACGGCGGTATACAATCGTGTGTCCGCGAACAGCCGCCCGATGCGTTCGTACGTCCGCAGCATGACCTCCGCGTGAAAAATCGGCGACTGGCTCTGGCACACCATGAGGCCGTCAGGTTTAAGCGCCCGGAAGACGTTGCGGTAAAATTCCTCCTCGAACAGTTGCGCCGCCGGTCCGACGGGGTCGGACGAATCGACGACGACGACGTCATACGGGCGGTCGACGCTCCGGATAAACTCGACGCCGTCGGCGAACACGAAACGGACGCGGGGGTCGTTCAGCCTGCCGGACACTTCGGGCAAATGCTCCAGACAGGCTCGGACGACGAGCTCGTCGATCTCGACGAGGTCGACTTCGCGCACGGCGCGGTGTTTGCATACTTCGCGCGCCGCGCCGCAGTCGCCGCCACCGATGATGAGAACGCGCTCGGGGTTCGGATGAAAGGAAAGCGGCACGTGCGCGATCATCTCGTTGTAGATGTAACCGTCGATGGCGGTCGTCTGGACGACGCCGTCGAGCACGAGCATACGCCCGAATTGATACGAGTCGAGAACAAGAATATGCTGAAACGGGGACTGCGCTTCGAACAACACGCTTTTGATGCGGTACTGGATGTTGACGTTGTCGCGTTCCTGTTCGGTCAGCCAAAGATCTCCGCCTTGGGCGTGAAGATATTTCGGCAGCCGCATGTTTCGACCTCCTTTCGCGTTTGGTTCTATTTTATCATAAAAAATACCCCGCCGGTCGCCGGGACGGGCGGGGATCGCAAAAAAAGTCAAATCCAACCGCGAGCGTAAGGAGTGGGCGGATCAAGCGGGACGCCGAGCGCTTTCGCCGCCCGTCGCGGCCAATACGGATCGCGCAACAGCTCGCGGCCCAGAAAGACGAGGTCTGCGCGGCCGTTGCGGATGATTTCGTCCGCCTGCTCGGGCGACGTGATCAGGCCGACGGCGGCGGTCGGAACGCCTGCTTCGCGCCGGATGCGTTCGGCGTACGGGACTTGGTAGCCGGGATACAGGACCGGCGGGCCGGCGTCCGGCACGACGCCGCCGGAACTGCAGTCGACCAGGTCGACGCCGAGCGCCTTCATCTCGTGCGCGTAGGCGACGTAATCGGCAGGATGATTGCCGTCGGGATGATATTCGTCGGCCGAGACGCGAACGAACAGCGGACCGGTCCACACGTCGCGAACCGCTCGGATAACATCCGCAAGCAGGCGGAAACGGCGGGCGCGGTCTCCGCCGTAGTCGTCGTCGCGGCGGTTGGCAAGCGGCGAAAGAAACTGGTTGAGCAAATAGCCGTGCGCGGCGTGAATCTCGACGACGTCGAATCCCGCCCGAGCGGCGCGTACGGCGGCCGCGCGGAACGCCTCGACGACAGTGCGGATGCTGGCCGCATCCAGCTCGATCGGCGGGGTGTCGCCCGGCTGAAAAGGAAGCGGCGACGGGGCGAAGGCGGGACCGCCGTAAGCGGCCTTTCGCCCGGCGTGCGCCAGCTGGATGCCGGCTTTCGCGCCGAAACGGTGCACGAGTTCGACGATTCGGCTTAAGCCGTCGATATGATCGTCGCTCCAGATACCGAGGTCGCGCGCCGATATCCGCCCTTCGGGAACGACCGCCGTCGCTTCCGTCATGACGAGCCCGACGCGGCCGACGGCTCGCGTCGCGTAATGAACGACGTGCCAGTCGGTGGCCTTGCCGTCTTCCGCTTCGCAGCTGTACATGCACATCGGCGACATGACGATCCGGTTGGGCAGAACGACGCCGCGCACCGTCCACGGCGAGAACAGATGGGCCCCTGACTGGAGCGCCGCATCCGCAGGCAACACCGTCATGCCTCCTGATCGCCACCCAAAATCGCTTCGATTTCTTTCAGCTCTTCTTCCGTGAGGCGGATGCCGGACGCCTTGACGTTCTCCTCCAGCTGTTCGACGCGCGAGGCGCCGATGATGCAGCTCGAAACGTTGTCGAGCCGGAGAATCCACGCCAATGCGAGCTGGGACATCGTGATGCCGCGGCGTTCGGCGATACGCGACAGTTTTTCAACCTTGACGAGGTTTTCCTCGGTCAGCAGACGTTTGATCCACATATTCGACTTGTCGTCCGCGGCGCGGGAACCGGGCGGAATCGGAGCGCCGGGCTTGTATTTGCCAGTCAGCACGCCTTGCGCAAGCGGCGAATAGACGATCTGGCCGACGCCTTCGCGGCTGCACAGCGGCACGATTTCCTGCTCGATCTCGCGGCCGAGCATGTTGTAGTACGGCTGGTTGGACACAATGCGGTCGAAGCCGCGCTTGTCGGCGATGTGCAGCGCCTCGGCGATCTGGGCGGCCGTCCACTGGCTGACGCCGACGTACAGCACCTTACCCTGACGGACCAGGTCGTCGAGCGCGCGCAACGTCTCGTCGAGCGGCGTTTCCGGGTCGAACCGGTGGCACTGGTACAGGTCGATGTAATCGACGCCGAGCCGTTTCAGCGACGCCTCACACTGTTCCATGATATGTTTGCGCGACAGGCCGCGGTCGTTCGGTCCGTCGCCCATCGGGAAAAACACTTTCGTCGCCAGCACGTACGAGTCGCGCGGGTATTTGCGCAGTGCCTTGCCCATGATTTCTTCAGCCGCGCCGCGCGCGTACACGTTGGCGGTGTCGAAAAAGTTGATGCCGAGCGCATAGGCGCGGTCGATGATTTCCTCGGATTTCGCCGCGTCCACGGATCCCCCGTACGTCAGCCAGCTGCCGAGCGCGATTTCGCTGACCTTCACGCCGCTTCGGCCCAATCGGCGGTATTGCATGGCGGTTTCCCTCCTGTTTCATATTCGTTCGGCACCCGGTCGCCGCGGGAGGGGACCGAATCCCGTGTTCATTTTACCGCAAGCGGCGCAGGTTGCGAAAGTAGTGAATCAAACGTGATGTTGTTTCACGGAAGAAAGCTGCTATACTTTTTGTAGGACATCGACGAAAACGGAGGGAACAAAAGATGGAGTCCGACATCGCGTCCGCGCTGATGGCGGAAGGCCGCGATCCGCGCAATTATGTACCGAAGGAGCCGACGCATATCGAATGTTCAATCGAGAAGACGCTGGACGTCATCGGCGGCAAATGGTCGTTCCTCGTGCTGCGCGAGCTGTTTGAGGGCACGAAACGGTTCGGCGAGCTGCAGCGCAACATCCGCGGCATCAGCCCGAAGGCGCTGACCGACACGCTGCGCCATCTGGAGGCCAAAGGCGTGCTCGAACGGCGCGCGTATCCGACCGTTCCTGTCACGGTGGAGTATTCGTTGACGCCGAAAGGGCAGGATTTGCATCGGATTTTGAAAGAAATGAAGCTCTGGGCGGCGAAATGGACGTAAAAACAGTCAGGCGGACCGGCCGCACCTGCGCGCGTTCGGTCCGCGTTTTACCGATCGGAATCTTCGAGGCGGTGAAGCAGAACGGGCTGTATTCGTTTAAAAAACGATTTGACATCGTCCCAAGTCCACGATGTGCGAATGTTCGGCGTCGGTTCCTGTTCGGCGTCGTCGAAGTACACGAAACTTTTGAGAATGTGATAATAGTTGATCCGTTTGCCGGGAAATTTTTCAGGCAGACGATCGATCACGCCGTCCAGCGGGCAGACGGAATGGTGGATCGCGTACAGATCGATAAAATCTTTTTTCGCTCCCCGCTGGCTGAGCGCGATGACTTTCATCAGTGCGATGTCGAGTGCCGAGGCGATGCGAAGACCGGGAATGCGGTCGTCCGTCAGCCATTCGCCCAGCATCGGCGCTGCGTATCGTATAAGCGTTACGCGCACACCGTTCAGCAAACCGTGTACGGTGCCGGGCCTGGAGTCGGTCACGAGCAGTTCGCCGAGTTCGGACCATGCGGCGATGACGTCGTCCGGATCGAACGGTTCCGGTGTAAAAAAGTCGAAATCTTCAGAGTCACGATGTCCGAGCTGAAGCGCCAGGGCCGTTCCTCCCGCCAGATAGGTTCCGGGGACCGGAAGACGGGCGGACTGTTTTAAAACGGAAATTCGGGTTCCGTCGAGGATGTCCCAAAACACCGCATGTCCACCTCGTCCAGTCCGAAATAAACCTGCCAGAACCGGGCGGTTTTCTTCGTCAGCCGTCGGCTGCGGACGACGACGGCGCGCAGCTCGTCCGCGGTGAACGTCCTGAGCAGCCAGAGCAGCGCGCGATGATCCCCCTCGTTCATCAACCTTTCGATGACGAACGTTTTGTGGGCGTTGAGATCGATTTCCTCAAACCGGACGTCCCAGAAAAACGGCCGGAACGATTCCGGCAAAACCGCTGCGGCGCCGTTCCGTTCTTTCATGATGCAACCTCCCGGCGCACCGCGACCGCCAAATCAGGACGCGACGCGAGGCGTCACTTTTATTGTACCCCTTCCCCTTACCGGTGTGCAAAAAGATTTGACGTTCCGTATCATCCGGTGCGGGTGCCCCAGGGCGTCGCTCACCGGAAATCCGCGGCTTTCAGGGGCAAGATCAGTTCGTGATCGCGCGATCCGTCTTTGGCGCTATGGACGAATAAGATAAGCCCGAGATGCGCGTTGGTCGGCTGTTCGTATCGGACTTGGAACGCGAAATTCCCCCATCCCGGAGCGCCGGCGTCGGTCATTTCGTGTCCGGAAGCGAGAAGGTTATGGCCGTCTTCCAGTTCCCAGTTGAACGTCGCTTCAAACACGCGCGCCTTGCCCCGCACGACGAACGAGGAGCCGACGGCGTCGGACGGGCGCGGTTCGAAGATGCGGAACGCTTGGTTTTTCAGCCGGATGATCCGCCCGTCCGCGGCGTCGACTGAAACTTCCGTCACGCGCAAGGCGTCGTCGATCCGGACAAGACGCACCGTCCATAATTGTTCTTCAAGCGCCAAAACGGCGTCCGCGACCGCCAGGAGAGCGCGGGAATCCGCGCCGGCGCCGCCTGCGTCGGCCAGTGCCGCCGCGACGGCCGCCTGCCGGGATACCCAGCCGTCGGGTGCCGGCGCGTCGGGCAATATTTCAATTTTTGAAGCGAGGCCTTGTTCGGGGAGCGACTCCCGCAGTGGCTCACGGCTCCATACGCGCACGCGTCGGCCGAGGGCGACCGTTTCAAACGCCGCGGCAGCTTCGGCTGCAACCCGGAACCAAGCCGCACGCACTTGCGGCGGATCGCCGGCCGCTCGCGCGACGAGAAAACGGCGGTTGTCGGCGTCGACGGCGGTCACGAAACCGTCGTCGAACACGACCGACGCTTGCGCTTGATCGTTCGGCCGCGCCTCTGCCGTCGGAGTGCCGGCCGGCGTCGTTCCGCCGGATGGAATTGCGTCGGGACGACAGGACGCAAACGCCGGCGGCATCATCAGCATCAGAACGGCCATCAAAGCCGTCCGCGGCCGCATTTTTACCGTTTTCATTATTGGGTTCTCCTCCTCATCCATTAGATGTCGCGACACTCCGGAAAGTTGCGTACAGGCACGCGTGGGCGTCCGCCTACATAGGATTAAAAAAGCCGGCCGAACGTTCGCCGACGACCGAGGGAGGTGACCCGCGCGTGCCCGGGTTGTTTGCCGCGCTTGCGCTGCTGGTCAAACAATGGTCGCTGCTCATTTCCTATGTCAAAAACAACGCGTTTCCCCAGCCGCTGTCGGAGGAAGAAGAGGAGGAATGCCTGCGCAGAATGGCCGAAGGAGACATCGCCGCCCGCAACAAGCTGATCGAGCACAATTTGCGGCTGGTTGCGCACATCGTGAAAAAATTCGACAATACGCGAGAGGATGTCGACGACCTTATCTCGATCGGCACGATCGGCCTCATCAAGGCGATCGAAAGTTTTTCACCGGAAAAAGGTACGAAGCTCGCTACATTCGCCGCTCGCTGCATTGAAAATGAAATTTTAATGTATTTACGCTCTCTCAAGAAGACACGCAAGGATGTTTCTCTCCACGATCCGATCGGGACGGACAAAGAAGGTAACGCCATTACTCTTCTTGATATTCTTGGAACTGAGCCCGACGAAGTGCTGGATAACGTGCAGCTGAAGATCGAGAAGAGTAAAATTTATCAGAATCTCGATATTCTCGACGAGCGGGAAAAAGAAATCGTGCTGCACCGCTTCGGCCTCGACGGCGACGGCGAAGAACGCACCCAGCGGGAGATCGCCCGGGAACTCGGCATTTCGCGTTCGTACGTGTCGCGCATTGAAAAGCGGGCGCTAATGAAGCTGTATCACGAATTTTACCGGTCGAAGCGTTCCAAACGCTGAAGCAGGGCGGGTACAGCCACAAGAGCGCGCGATGCTCCCCCTCGAACCGGACGTCCCAAAAAAACGGCCGGAACGATTCCGGCAAAACCGGCCCTTCCCCTTACCGGCGTGCAAAAAGACATGAACATTCTCCATGGGCTTACCGGTATAAGGTCTGGTTCAATATACATCGAAGGAGGGGTGATCATCCGATGAACAGAGGATGGACGGCGGTATGTTGCGCGGTACTGGTAGTGTCGCTCGCCGCATGCGGCGGGGCGCCGAAATCAGAAGAAAGCGGGGCGTCGCCTGCGGCGTCCCCCGAAAAAGTCGAACTTCGCGTCGCCTGGTGGGGGGGAGAAGCGCGGCACAAGCTGTGGAATGAGACGTTGGACAAGTTCCAGGAAAAGTACCCGCACATCACACTCAAGCGGGAATATACGGACATCAACGCCTTTTTCGACAAACTGAACACCCAAATGGCCGCAGGCTCGGCGCCCGACGTCATGACGATGGCGCGCAAACGGTCGAGCGATTACGTGCAGCGCGGCCAGCTGCTGCCGCTCGACGACCTGATCGCGTCGAAGGCGATCGACGTGTCCGACTTCAGCCAGCCGGTGCTGGACAGCGGCAAGCTGAACGGTAAAACGTACATGATTTCCATCGGGACGATCGCTTCCGCGACGTTCTACAACGCCGATCTGTTCAAACGCGTCGGCGTCAGCCCGCCGCGGTTCGACTGGACGTGGGACGAGTTCGTCGCCAAGGTGATCGAGCTGCAGGAGGCGCTCAAGAAAAACGGCATCACGGACGTATGGGCGACGGGAGATTACGGCGGCGACGAATACGAGTTCCGGGCGTTCTTCCTCGGGCGGGGCAAAGATTTGTTCTCGCCGGACGGCAAGCTCGGCTTCGATCGTCAGGATTTGATCGACTGGCTGTCGCTGTGGGACAAGCTTCGCAAAGCTGGTGTGACGCCGCCGCCGGAGGTGCAGGCCGAGTATCCGTCTGAAATTCCGGAGCAGGGAATGTTTGCGCGCGGCAAAGTCGCGATGCTCATGCGTCCGTCGAACCAGTTCAACGCCAATCAACAGGCGATGAAGGACGAAATCGATTTGGTCCGCGTGCCGGCGGGAACCGACAGGACGAAAGGCCAGGACCTCGACGGCACCCACATCAGCATTTACGCGAAAACCAAGCATCCGAAAGAAGCGGCGCTGCTGATCAACTACTTGTTGAACGATCCGGATTCCGCCAAAATCCTGAAAATCGAGTACGGTCCGGTCGGATCGCGGAAAATGAACGACCTGATCAAGCCGCTTCTGAAACCGGCCGAAGTGAAAAGTCTGGAATTCGTCCAGAAAGTATCCGACATCGCCCGGGCGCCGAACTTGTCGCCGACCGGCGGGGCGGAAATCGTCAAACAAATCAAGCTGGCAAACGAGGCCGTGGCATTCAAGAAAAAGAGTGTCGAACAAGCGGTCGACGACTTTTTCAAGGAAGCCGAACGGATTTTGAAGTAACCGCAGAAGGCCGACCTCGCGTGCCCGGGGTATTCCGGGCACGCGACGGCCATACGGCGGCGGAGGGGAAGTGGAGTCGTTGACACGACAAAACGCGGCGGCGTACCTTTTTTTGGGACCGTGGCTCGTCGGATTTTCGGTTGTGACGCTTGTGCCGTTCGTCAGCTCGTTGTATCTCGCCTTCACTAATTATGAGTTGTTTACGACTCCAAGATGGATAGGATTTAGAAATTTTATCGAGATGTTTTTAGAAGATGAGAGGTTTGCGCATGCATTGAAAGTGACGTTTCTTTACGTCGGAGTCGGCGTGCCGCTCGAGCTGGCGTTTGCGCTGGGGCTGGCGCTCTTGTTGAATCGCGGTTTGCGGGGATTGTCCTTTTATCGCGCTGTTTATTATATTCCGTATTTGTTCGGCAGCAGTGTGGCGATCGCTATTTTATGGAGGAAAGTGTTCGGGATCGACGGATTCATCAATCAGTTTTTAAGTTTATTAGGTGTTCAAGGGATAAGCTGGATCGGAACGCCGTCGACAGCGATTTATACGCTCGTTTTACTGAAAGTCTGGCAGTTCGGATCGCCGATGATCATTTTTCTTGCAGGATTAAGGCAGATTCCCCAGGAGATGTACGACGCTGCTTCCATCGACGGCGCGGGAAAATGGGGGCGTTTCCGGTATGTCACGATGCCGCTCTTGTCGCCGATTCTGTTCTTCAATTTGATCATGCAGATGGTGTATTCATTCCAGGCGTTTACGCCCGCTTACATCGTCAGCGACGGGACGGGAGGGCCGGCGGACGCGACGCTGTTTTACACGTTGTATTTGTATGAAAAGGGTTTTACGCAGTTTCATATGGGATACGCTTCGGCGATGGCCTGGTTTTTATTGGTGGTGATCGCATGCTGGACGGCCGTCGGATTTCTGACTTCGAAAAAGTGGGTGTACTACGAACAATGATGGGGGCGGCAGTTTGGAGGAATGCGACGCTGCACGGCCTGATTTTGGCCGGAGCCGTCGTCATGTTGTATCCGCTTTTGTGGTTGCTAGGCAGTTCGTTTAAACCGGAACAGGAGATTTTTGCGGATCCCGGCCTCTGGCCGAAGACTTGGACGTTGGAAAATTACGTAAAAGGTTGGAGCGGCATTTCAGGCATTTCGTTCGCGACGTTTTTTCAAAATTCGTTTTACGTCTCGTTTTTGTCGATCGCGGGAAATTTACTGTCCTGTTCGATGGCGGCATATGCGTTCGCCCGCCTGGATTTCGTGCTCAAACGGCTCTGGTTTGCGGCGATGATCGTCGGCATGATGTTACCGTACCATGTGTTGATCATTCCGCAATATATCCTGTTCAACGAGGCCGGGTGGGTCAATACGTTTCTGCCGCTCGTCGTGCCGAAGTTTCTGGCAACGGAAGGGTTTTTCGTCTTTTTGATCGTTCAGTTTCTGCGCACGCTTCCCGCTGAGCTCGACAAAGCGGCGACGGTCGACGGGTGCGGGCCGATCCAAATTTACTGGCGAATCGCACTGCCGCTTTCCGTTCCGGTGTTGGTGACGACCGCGATTTTCACGTTTATCTGGACGTGGAACGACTTTTTTAGCCAGCTGCTCTATTTGAACGATGCGAAACGCTATACGGTTTCGCTCGGCCTAAGGCTGTTTCTCGACTCCAGCAGCCAGTCGCAATGGGGGCCGATGTTTGCGATGTCTGTCGTGTCGCTCGTGCCGGTTTTCGCGGTCTTTTTGTTCTTCCAGAGATATCTTCTCGAAGGAGTCGTCGCGGGAAGCCTGAAAGGGTGAATTTTCCCGCACGGCTGCAAAGGGGGACGGGATCGTTTTGAAGGCGCTCGTATATGAAAACGTCCGCGAATTGCGTGTCCGCGACTGGCCGGACCCGACGCCCGGCGAGGACGAAGTGGTGATCCGGGTGGCGTGGGCCGGCATTTGCGGTTCGGATCTGAGCGGTTATCTCGGCCACAACTCGTTGCGCGTGCCGCCGCTTGTGATGGGGCATGAATTTTCGGGAATCGTGATCGAGACGGGTTCTCGGGTTACGCGCTGGAAGCCCGGCGACCGCGTTGCGGTCAATCCGCTCGTGTCGTGCGGACGTTGCAGGAAATGCCTGCAGGGAAAACCGCAGCTTTGCGCAAGCCGACAAATTATCGGGGCGCATCGTGCCGGTGCGTTCGCGGAGAAAGTAGCCGTGCCGGAGCGTAACGTGTTTGTCTGGCCGGATTCGGAACCGCTGGAACGGGCTGCCCTAGCCGAACCGTTAGCCTGTGCCGTCCATATCGCGCGCTTGGCCGCTCTAAGTCCGACCGAACGGCTGCTCGTGTTGGGCGCTGGGCCGATCGGGATGCTCGTTATGCTCGTCGCTCAGGTGTACGGTGTGAAGGAAACGATCGTGATGGAACGAAATCCTTCCCGACTGCGGATGGCCGCCGAGCTGGGCGCGACCACGGTCACTTCGGAAGAGGCGCTGCGGGAGTTGGCGGGAAAACGCGGTTTCGACGTCGCCGTCGATGCCGTCGGCGTCCGCGCGACGCGACGTCTGGCGGTGGAAACCGCCGCGTTGGGCGGTACCGTCGTTTTGTCCGGTCTCCATGAGGCCGACAGCGAACTTCCGGTTAATGTCGCAGTGCGCAATGAATTGAATCTGCGCGGCGCGTTTTGCTACGAACCGCGGGATTTCGAAACCGCGCTTGAGTGGCTGGCATCCGGCAAGATTCGCCTCGACGACGGATTTGTGTTCGCGCCGCTGGACGAAGGACAAGCTTGTTTCGAGAGGTTGCTGGCCGAGGGCGACGTTCTGAAAATCCTGCTTTCTCCAGAAAAGCCGAGGGGATGACGATGGGCGAGAAATTGCACGGTGTCGTTCCGATTTTGCCGATGCCTTTTACAGCGGACGGTTCGGACATCGAGGAGAACGATCTGAGGCGAATGATCGACGTCTTGATCGACGAAGGCGTACACGGCATCGCACTGCTCGGCGTCGCCAGTGAGTTTTACAAGGTGTCCGACGAAGAACGGCGACGGGCCGTCGAGATCGCGGTGGAACAGGCCGCCGGTCGCGTTCCCGTCGTCGTCAACGTGACGCGGCACGCACTCGAACTCGCGGTCGAGGACGCGCGGCACGCCCAGGCGATCGGCGCCGACGCCGTCATGGTCGTTCCGCCGTTTCTCATGTCGCCGTCTGCGGAGGCGATCGGGAGGCACTTGTTCGCCGTGGCGGAAAGTGTCGACCTGCCGATCGTCGTGCAGTACGCGCCGGAAGTGACCGGTGTCGGCATTCCCGCCGACATTTTTGTCGAATTGGCAAACCGCCGAGCCGCTCCCGTATACGCCAAAATCGAATCGGTACCGCCGGGACCGCTCGTGTCGGCGCTTATTGAAAAGACAGACGGCAAGCTCGGCGTGTTCATCGGTAACTCCGGGCGACAAATGATCGACGCGCTTCGACGGGGAGCCGTTGGCGTCATGCCCGGCGCTTCAATGGCGAAAATCTATGTCGACATTTATGAAGATTTCCGGCGCGGAGAAATGGAACGCGCGCTCGAACGGTTCGAGCGATTGTTACCAATAATCAATCATTGTTCCCAAACGGCAGAAAGTTTGATCAAATACGAAAAAATCCTGCTGATGCGCAGAGGCGTTTTTTCGAGCGACCGGTGCCGCAGTCCGTCGTTCGAACCGGACGGCCCTTATTTGCAATTGTTCGAAAAATTTATCGCCCGATTGAAAGAAGCGTTCGGTTATCCTAACGTTCGGGAAGGAGCCGGTTCGGCGTGAGCGACTTGAAGATCGTCGAGGTGGAGACGATTCCGTTGTCTTATCGCTATAAAGAAGAAGAGCGATGGAAATGTCCCGGGTGGGTATCCCTGCAACGCAACGCGATGCTGGTCCGGCTTCATACGGACAAGGGCATATGCGGCATCGGCGAAATCGGCGAGGCCACGTCGATTCCTGAAGGTGTCATGCGGATCGTGGAAGAACGGTTCAAACCGATGTTGCTGGGGGAGGACCCAACGCGGATCGAGTATTTGTGGAACAAAATGTATATCCGAACCCAGCACTGGGGGATGACCGCATTGGCCGTCGCCATCATCAGCGGTCTGGAAATCGCGTTATGGGATATTTTGGGCAAATGGTTGGGGCGCCCCGTCTACGATCTATTGGGTGGTCCGTGCAGGGAGAAAATCCGGGTGTACGCCAGCGCGGGGATGAATCAGACGCCGGAACGTTTGCAGGATGAAATGAAACGTTACAGGGAAGAAGGTTATACCGCCGTCAAAATGCGCATCGGCAACCGCGACGTCCGGTCGGACATCGATGCGGTGCGGGCGGCGCGCGAGGCGCTCGGTCCGGCCGTGGATCTGATGGCGGACGCCGGGATGTGTTACGTCGACAGTCCGTGGGATTTTCCGACCGTCCGACGCGTCGTGCGCGAGCTTGAACCATGCAGGCTGTTTTGGCTGGAAGAACCTTTTACGGCGGACAACATCGACGATTTCGCGCTGCTTCGACGTCTGACCGACATTCCGATCGCGACCGGCGAGCATGTCTATACGAAATATGAATTCAAGCGATATTTGACCGCTCGGGCGGTCGACATCCTTCAACCCGACGCGACGCGTTGCGGCGGCATTCTCGAAGCGAAGAAAATCGCCGCATTGGCCGAAGCGTTCCGCCGGCGGTGTGCGCCGCACATTTTTACGTCTGGTGTCTCGCTGATGGCCAACCTGCACGTCATTTTTTCGACGCCCAATATGCTCGTCATGGAATACGACCGCACACCCAATCCGTTGCGCGACGAACTGTTGGTCGAACCGCTGGTCTACCGCGACGGATACGTCGAACTGCCGAAGCCCGTGCCGGGGCTCGGCGTCGAGCTGACGGACGAAGTGTTGAAAAAATATTCCTATATCCCGGGGGATCCAAATTTAAAACCCAGATTTGAAATAGATTCATATATCTTTTAAAATGATAATAACCTTCTCCTCCAAATCGTGCGTTTCAGGGGGTCTCTATGCCGGGACGATGGCATCTCAGGCCGTTTATTGCGGTGTCGCTCTTGGGATTGGTGATCGCGTTTGTCCTGATCACCCTTCTTTCTTTTTATGCGGTTTTCCGCCTGTTGATCATGCGCGAAGTAGAGAGGACGAACGTGGAGGCGGTCGTCAACGACATGCTGCGGATCGAAGAGCGTTTTCAGGAAGTCGAGGAGACGGCGCTGACGGTGGCGACGAACCGACGCCTCGTCGACCGGCTCGACGATCCGCCGGCCGACGTCTACGACCGGATCGTCGCTTCGCGGGAACTGGCGGACTGGCTGAGCGGCATCGTCTATGTCAAGTCCTATTTGACGAGTATTCAGATTTATACCGACAGTCCGTTGGCCAAGGCGGGTTCCCGAATTTTGCCGATGTCTGACGTTCCCTGGGAGGGCGAATTGGTGCGCTTCCGCGAGGTCGACGCTTTCTGGATTTCGGCGCGCTCGGATCCGTGGGCGTCGGGAGGGCCGGCGCAGGTGTTGACGTTTGTGATCAAAATCTGGAATTCGCGCAACGTTCCGATCGGTTATGTGGAGATGAATTTGAACGAGCGGGCGCTTTGGGAATCGATCGGCGGTCGAGTCGACCGCGAGCGCGGAGTCGGACGGATGTACGTCTTGCTCGACCGCGAAGGCCGAATCGTGTCGCGATCTCCCGAATTCGACGAAAGCCGGCTTGCGGGCACGAACTGGCTCGAACGCGCCGCTCTCACGCGGGAAGGAGCAGAAGTGATCGGGGGCGCGCGATCCAAGGAGTTGATGGTCGTCGTCCGCGATTCGACCGGAAGCCGAAAGCTGGTGTCGTTCGTTCCCGTGGGAGAAGCGTTCCGGAACATGGAGCGTCTTCGGAATCTCGTCCTGGCCGTGGGCGCGGTCGTTCTGATGTCGACGCTGCCGACGGCGGCGTTCATTTCGGACCGCGTCATCCAGCCGATCGTCCGGTTGCTGGAAGGCTTCAAGCGGGTGGAAACGGGCAATTTCCGCTGGCGGCTCGGCCCGTTTTCCATCGTCGAGTTCGACCAACTCGCGCAAAGTTACAACGCGATGGCCGAGCAGCTCCAGGGACTGCTCGAACAATTGGAGGAAGAACACCGGAAAAAGCGCGACGCCGAACTTCGCTTGCTGCAAAGCCAGATCCATCCCCATTTTCTCTACAATACGTTGGATATGATAAATTGGACGGCCGCTGCGAAAGGTGCCGTCGAGGCGAGCGAAATGGCGGCGAAGCTGGCGCGGTTGTTGCGGATTAGCCTCGGGAAACCCGAACAGTGGATTCCGCTCGACGAGGAATTGGAACATGTGTCGCTTTACGCCCAGATCCAGCGGGTTCGGTTCGGCGACCGATTCGAATTCGTCGACCGTGTGACGGACGAGTTCCGCGATTTGTACGTGCCGCGCGTCATCCTGCAACCGCTGGTCGAAAACGCGATCAAGCACGGATTCGACGCGGACGCGGGCGAGCGGGCGCAGGTCGTCGTCTCTGCCGTCGCTCTTGACGAGAAACGGTTTTGCCTGATGGTGGAAGACAACGGCAAAGGATTTGCGCCCGGGAGTCCGGTGCGCTTCGAGCAAGCGGGCGGCCGCGGTATCGCGAACGTTCACGACAGGATCCGGTTGTATTTCGGGCCGGAGTACGGGGTGGAGTGTTCGAACCGGCAGCCACGCGGCGCCGTCGTCCGGATCGTGTTGCCGGTCATCCGGTCCGGGGAAGGAGATGATCCGCGATGAAAGTGTTGATTGCGGACGACGAGCGGCATGTGCTGGAAGGGCTTCGCGACACGATCGACTGGAAAGGGCTTGGTGTTCGGGAGTTGGAATTTACCGAAGACGGACGGTCGGCGTGGGAAAAATTCGTCGCCGCCCGCCCCGACCTCGTCATCACGGATATGAACATGCCGCATATGGATGGCATCGCGCTGATCCGCCGCATCCGGGAGATCGATCCGGATGTGCCGATCGTGGTCCTGAGCGCTTACGACGACTTTGTTTATACGAAAGAAGCGATTCATTTCAACGTCAGCCGTTATATTTTGAAACCGTCGGTGCCCCGGGAGATCGAGCGGGAAATCCGCGACGTGCTGCGGGAGGCGGAACATCGCAAGGCGAAGGAACAACTGCTCGGTGAATACCGGGAGCAGTTCGAACGGCATCTTCCAGCTCTGCGCGAGTTGATGATGCACCAGCTTCTTACGGCAGGAGAAAAGGCTGGACCACGCCTGGAAGAAAGACTTCGGACGTTGGGCGTGTCCGCCGAACTGCTGGGCGGGGGCGTTGTGATTGCGGCAAGACCTGATTTCGCGGAAGACTGCGCCCTTACGGAGCGGGACAAGGAATTGTATCTGTTCGCCTTGTCCAACATGTCCGCCGAGATTGCCCGGGAAGACGGGCCGGCTTTTGTGTCCTATTATGCGCCGGACGACTGTTTGGCTGTATTGCTTTACGGCGAACCTGACGGTTTGGCGAAGCGGGCGAAGCGGACGGCGCTTGCGCTCGCGGATGCGGCCCGGCGTTATTTGCGGTTCGACGTTTTTGTGGGAATCGGCAGGTTATACCGCGACGTCTCGAAATGGCCACAATCGTTCAGGGAAGCTCGGGAAGCGTTGAAAACCGCGGAAATGGAAGGGGAAAGCCCTGCGTTTTTCGTCGACGACCCGCAGGCGAAATATCCGGTCGAGTCGATTTCACGGCTGTTCGCCGCGCTGGCCAGGGAGGACGGCGCCGAAGTGGCGGCGTGTTGGGAAGAAATTGGCGCGTCGTTTTTCCGCAACGAGCGTGTAACGCTGGCGATGGCCAAAATGGTGTCGACGGCGATCATTTGCGCGTTGTCCGCGTTTTCCGTCGGAGACGCCGAAGCGGAGGTGGGCGCCGATCGGACGGCGAAGCTGCTTCGGGACGTATTGCGGTATACAGAGAAGGAAACCCTATACCGACGGCTGAACGAAATCGTCGAGGCGAATCTGGAAGCGTTCCGCCGGGCCGTCGACCCGAAAAGTCTTTCGTACGTCGATTATGTGAAGCGGGCGGTGGCCGAGCGTTATTCGCAGAAGGTGTCGTTTGCGGAACTCGCGCGGGAACTCGGACTACACCGAAACTATCTCAGTTTCTTGTTCAAAAAGGAAACAGGAATGAGTTTCATGCAATATTTGACACGTTTTCGTATCGAGAAGGCGAAGTCTTTGTTGGCGAAAAAACGTTACATGGTCTATGAAGTCGCGGAGATGGTCGGTTATTCCGATCCTGCATATTTCAGCCGCATGTTCAAACAGGTCACTGGCCTGTCGCCTGTCGAATTCGTCCTGCAACAACAGGAAGGCAAAGTCACACCGTCAATGTCTTGAACTGCTCTCGTACGTCGACGGCGCGCCAACGTCGACGGCGTGACCCGACCGCGCTGCCAATGGCCGTCATCGCAACGCCTCGACGACGGCCGACCAACGGAAGTACGTTTCCACGTTTTCCAGTGTCACGGAAAGCGCGGCGGCGTTGCCCGGCTTCAGCCGGCGCGTCAGGTGACCGACTTTTTCCACGGCCGTAAACGTATCGTCGTGGACGAGCAGGACGGGGACGTTTTTTTCCCGGGCGCGCGCGATGACGCGGACGTCGGGGTAAAGGCCGCCAGTCAGCACGAGCACGGAGGTGCTCGTTTCCAGGGCGGCGAGGGCGACTTCCGCGCGGTCGCCGCCGAGGAAGACCGCTTTGTCGGCCGATCTGCGGAAATAGGTCAGGGCGCTGTCGGCCGTCATCGCGCCGATGACGACTTCACCGACGAGTCGGTCGAGGGCGTTTTCGCCGGCAAGCAGTTCGCCGCCGAGCGTTTCCACGTATTCTTCAACGGTCGGCGAGGCGATTTCCCGCCGGCGGGGGATGACGCCCAGCACGGGACATCCTTCCCTCTCGAGCACGGGGCGATAGATGCCTTCCGTCTTGGCGAGAAGCGGCCGCGGCACGTTGTTCAGAACCGCGCCGAGCAGCGGGATGCCGGCTTGCCTTGCGCTTCGGGCGAAAAACAGCGCCTGATCGAGCCGGAAGTCGTTGTCCGCGGTGAAGACGAACAAGGCGTTCGCGCCGAGCTCCCCGGCCAGGGAAAGATCGTCGAGCCCGCAGCCGGCATAAGCGTACGGGTACGCCGATCCGCCGACGACGACGGCGTCGGCGGATGCCGCCTTGTCTTCGAAAATGCGGCGGACGTGCCGCCGGGCGTCGTCGTCGCGCTGCGCGCCGAGCGATAGATAGGACGGTCCGGCCATCCGGACGGCCGACCATTCGGTGCCGTTTCCGCCGTCGCCTTCGGCGCCGAGCAACGACCGCATCAGGGCGACGTCGTCGTCTTCCTCGCGCCCGTGGGCGAACTGGGCGACGGGTTTGAAATAGGCGACGCGCAAGCCTTCTTTCAGCAATTTCTGGATGAGCCCCGCGGCCAGCGCGGTCTTGCCGGCGGCGGGCGTCCCCATGATATACAGGCCTTTCGATTTCGCGTTCACGGGCCAGGCCACCTTCCTTACCGGTTGTCGGAAATCGTCATTTTGACGTCGAGCGCGCAGACGCCGCGTTCATAAGCAAAGACGGGGTTGATGTCGATCTCGTTGATTTCCGGAAAATCGAGCGCAAGCCGCGCCGTCCGCTCGACGACGTCGACGAGCGCGCCGATGTCGGCCGGTTTTTCGCCTCGATAGCCGCGAAGCAAGGCGTAGGCTTTCGTTTCCGTCAGCATGCGCTCGATGTCGCGTCGCGTCAGTCCGTCGACGAGGCGAAACGAAACGTCTTTGAGCAAGTTGACGTAAATGCCGCCCAATCCGACGGCGATCAGCGGCCCGAACTGGACGTCGCGCGTCATGCCGATGATGAGTTCGACGCCTTTCGGCATCATTTTCTGCACTTCCACGCCGTGCACGACGGCGTCGGGCAGCAGTCTGCCGACGCTTTCCACGATGTCCGCGAACGCCTTCCGAACATCCTCCGGCGTGCCGAGGCCCACTTTGACGCCGCCGACGTCGGTTTTGTGGAGAATGTTCGGCGAGGCGACTTTCAGCACGACAGGGTAGCCCATCCGGTTCGCTTCCCGTACGGCTTCGTCGGCCGTGGTCGCCAGAACGGTCGGCGCCGCCGGAATGCCGTACGCTTCGGCGACGAGAGCGGCCTCGCTGCCGAGCAGCACGAGCCGGTGGTCGCGCAGCACGTCGTAGAAAACAGCTTTGACCGTCTTTCGGTCGAGGGCACCGGGAACGGTAAGCGGTTCGGCAGGCGGGTCGCGGCGGGCGTCAGCATACCGGACGAGTCCGCGGATCGCGGCGACGGCGGGTTCCGGGAACGAAAAGCACGGCACGCCCGCTTCCGTCAGGATGCGCGTCGCTTCCGCCATCGTCTCTCCCCCGAGGAAAACGCCGACGATCGGTTTGGCGGGAAACCGGTTCCGCATTTCGACGATCGCCTTCGCCGTTTTCGCCGGCTGGGCGACCGCCGTCGGGCAAAGGAGGACGATCGCGCTGTCGACGTTCGGGTCGGCGAGCGTCGTTTCCAGCGCCGTCCGGAACCGCTCGGCGTCGGCGTCGCCGAGAACGTCGACGGGGTTATATACCGACGCCTCCGCGGGCAACGCACGGCGCAGCGCATCCGCCGTCTCGCGGGTAAAGCGCGCCATCGCCAGTCCGTCGGCTTCGATGCGGTCGGTCGTCACAATGCCGGGGCCGCCGGAATTGGTGACGACGGCGACCCGGTTGCCGGTCGGAATCGGACAGCGGGAAAAAGCGGTCGCCAGTTCGAACAGTTCGGTCATCGTCCGCGCGCGCAGGACGCCGCATTGGCGGAAGGCGACGTCGTAAGCGAGATCGCTGCCGGCGAGCGCGCCGGTATGCGACGACGCCGCCTGGGCGCCGGCCTGGCTCGCGCCGGACTTCAGGACGACGATCGGTTTTTTAAGCGCCGCTTCCCGCACTGTTTTCAGGAACCGCTCGCCGTCGGCAACGTCTTCGAGGTAACAGGCGATCACCCGTGTGTTCGGATCGTCGGCGGCTTCCGCGATAAAGTCGATTTCCGACAAGTCCGCCTTGTTGCCGAGGCTGACCATTTTGCTGAAACCGATGCCGGCGGAAAGGCTCCAGTCGAGAATGGCGACGAGCATCGCGCCGCTTTGGGACAGAAAGGCGATGTCGCCCTTAAGGGGGAAAGCCTGGGCAAACGACGCGTTGATCGGCGTATGCGTGTCCATCATGCCGACGCAGTTCGGCCCGAGCAGGCGCATGCCGTAACGTCGGCAAAGCGATACGAGTTCTTTTTCCAGATCGAGGCCTTCTTTTCCGATTTCTCGAAAGCCGGCCGACACGACGATGAGGTGCCGCACGCCTTTTTCGCCGCATTGCCGGGCGACGTCGAGGACGGAAGCGGCCGGAACGGCGACGACGGCGAGTTCGACCGGCTCGGGAATGTCGAGGACCGAAGCGTACGCCTTCAGGCCGGCGATCACGGTTTCGCGCGGGTTGATCGGATAAAGGCGGCCGCCGTAGCCGCATTGCGACATGTTGCGGATGATGGAATGGCCGACTTTGCCCGGCTTATTCGAGGCGCCGACGACGGCCACCCCGTCGGGGCGGTAAAAATGCGCCAGTTCGCTCATCGGCACGACCCCATTTGTTTTGGATGATGAAGAGGAGTTGTTCTGGTTCCAGTATAAAGAAAATGGGATCCGATCGTCTATGGCGGAACCGTGTCGAAAAATAGGCGAACGTGTGAAACATTCGGACCGTCTTAGCATGCCCGATCAGTCGTCCGCTTTTTCAACGGCGGCGTCGTACAGCCGAAACATGGTTTTGTACCCGGATTCGTCGATCTTGACACCGACGTCCAGTCTGCCGACGACTATCAGAGGGCCGGCGATGAAGCGAATCGGCGTTTTGGGAGAGGGAAAAACGATCACGATCTTGTTCCAGTATGTTCCGTCGCCGTTGTCGAACGGGCATTCCGCTCCGGGCGCCGGAATGAGCAGAAACCACCGCTTTTCGAACGAAAACACTTCTCCCATGAAGCCGCGAAGGACGACCGTACGGCGCTGCTCGCTCAAGGTCCAGAATTTTTCCGATGGCCGGTCCTGGCGCTCGTCGTCGAAAAATTCCGCCCAGCCGATTTCGACGACGCCTTCTGCGGGGGAAAGCGTCGAGCCGGTCGTCGCGGAGGGAGCGGCTGCGCCGGGCGTCATGGCGTCTGGGACTCGGCGCGGCGATGCCGTCGTCTTCGCCGATGCGGCGGCAGGCGAAACGGACGGCGGAGGTTTTGTTCCCTCGGACAAGGAGGTCGCCGCAGGCGTATGCTCGGCCGGGGATTCGGACCGGAGCGGGGATGCCGTCGGCGAAGCGAAGGCGGCGTCGGCCGGCGCGGAGGTGTTCGCCGGGGACAAGACGCCGCCGGCCGGGGGAGAAACGTCGGTTTTCGCGCAGGCGACCGTCCCAGCGATCAGCAAAGCCGCCGCCAACGTCCGTTTGAACATGTTCGACCGCCTCCCTCAAGGCCGGAACAGCGTCAGCGGATCCAGGCGGTACGCCCGGTGCGCAGGAACGAGCGAGGCGACGACGCCGACGGCGACGACGGCCGCGGCGAGCCACCCCAGTTCGGGCGGCAACGGCCATGGTTCCAGCAGGAAGCCGTAGGCGCGGACGACCGGTTCGCGAAACGCGTACGCCGCCGCAAGGCCGACGAGCGCGCCGAGCAGGGCGCCGGCGGCGGCAAGGGCGACGCTTTCCCCGACGAGCAGGCCGACGACGGTCGCCCGTGGCTTGCCGACGAGTCGCAACAGGGCGATGTCGCGCATCCGCTCGTATACGGCGGCTGCCATCGACAGCGCGAGCGTAGCCGCGGCCAACCCCCCGCAGACGGCGACGGCCAGCCCGAACATGCGGGAACTCGAATCGAACTGACGGAGCAGTTCGGCGACCGCTTTTCCGGAATAGACCGCCTGTACGCCGTCCAGACGGTCGTATTTCGCGCGGATCGCCATAGCGTCGGGGAGCGATTTCGGCCGGACGACGACGGCGGTGACGTGCCGCTCTGCGTCGCCGTGTACCGCCCACGCGTAGTCGACCGTCGTGAAAACGGCGCGGTCGTCCGGCGTCCCGAGCCTCGGCAAAATGCCGACGACGCGGTAGCGGAACGCGTCGTGACCGTCGTCCCGACGCTCGAACGATTCTGCGGTTCCGTGGATGCCGTGGAATTCGTCGCCGATCCGCAGCCCGAGTTCGGAAGCGGCCGTCCGACCGACGACGACTTCTCCGGTCGAAGCGTACCAGCGGCCGGAGAGGTGTCCGGCGTTCGGATACCGCACGCGGAAATAGGCGGGATCGACGCCGACGATCGGCGCGCCGCGATAACTGTCGCCGGTCGTGACGGCGAACGCCGCGGCGACTGAGCCGTCGTCGCGCAGCGCCGTGAAGACGTCGTAAGGGATGTTGCCGGTCGGAGCGCCGACGTGATAAAACGTGTTCATCACCAGCTGAAGAGGGCTGCCTTCCGCGCCGACGACGACGTCGAACGGACCGTAACCCGTCGCCGCGCCGCGTTCGACGCTGCGGCCGGCGACCGCGAGCAGCGAAAACAGCGCGACCGCCGCGGCGACCGACGCGACGGACAGGCACGTTGCCCCTTTGCGGCGCATCATGTTCCGCCAGATCCATTTCGGCGCGTTCATCGGCATCCCTCCGGACGGGCGACAGCTTGCGGATCGGCCGGGCGGCTCAGATCGCGCATCCGCACGGTACGCTCCAGCAGATTCGCGACGTCGGGGTCGTGGGTGACGAATACGAGCGTCAGGTTTTCCTCCCGGCACAGGTCGACCAAGATGCGCGTCACGTCGAGCGCCGCCTCCGGGTCGAGGCTGGCCGTCGGTTCGTCCGCAAGCACGACGGGCGGCTTGCGGACGAGCGCGCGAATGATCGCGACGCGTTGGCGTTCGCCGCGCGACAGCTCCGACGGCATCCGGTTCATGCGGTCGGCCAGGCCGAGTCGGGCGAACCAGTCGCGCAACAGGCGGTTTTTCTCCGATGAAGGCATGCGCCGCGGCAGGACGAACTCGACGTTTTCCCGCGCCGTCATCCCGGGGATCAGATAGAAATCCTGAAAAACATATCCGATCATGCGCGAACGGAACGAGTCCCTCTCGCGCTCCTCCATGGCGGAGACGCGTTCGCCGGCAACGAACACGTCTCCTTCTTCCGGGGTCAGCACGCCGGCGATCAGGTGGAGAAGCGTACTTTTGCCGCTGCCGCTCGGGCCGACGACAGCGACGCGTTCGCCGGCTTCCACCGTCCAGTCGGGGATGTCGAGCACCGGGATGCGCTCCTTGCCCGGCCGATACGATTTTTTCACGCCGCTTAAGCGAATCATCGGTCTCACCGCGCCTCAAGACAGGACGATCCGTTCGGAGAGCGGGTCCCATTTCAGCGGTCTGCCCGTCAGCTCGCTGAACGCGGACAGCGGCAGGTACAGCTTGCCGTCGTCCAGCCGGCCGAGCGGACCGAGGTCCCGGCCGTTCAGACGCGTTTGCCCGCCAACCGCCGACACTTCCATTGTTCGGTCGCCGAGCGTCAGCACGACCGCGGCGCGCGCCTCATCCCACGTCACGCGGGCGCCGAGCGATTCCGCCAGCGGGCGTGCGGGGAACAGCACCCGGCCGTCGCGGTCGATTTTGAACTTCGGGTAAAGATATCGGGCCTGAAGTTCTGCGGTCGTCCGCGCGAGATCGACGCCGATCGCCTCGGCCGACGCGAGGGCGATCCGCGTGTTGTCGATCTGGCCCCTGACGAGCTCGGCGATCGGACCGTACGCCCAGACGCCGACGTCAACGCCGGAATGGCCGTGACCGCTCCAGCCGACGAGCAGGCGTTTGGACACCACGGCGTTGTACGCGCCCTCGCGACCGTAGGAGGAGCCGTCCCCGCGCAAAATGAACGCCGCTTCTTCGTCGCTCAGGTCGCGGATCCACGTGTTGTCGGCCACGATCGCGCGAACGTCCTCCGCCGTTTTCGCCGCTTTCAGCCGGGCGGCGATCGCTTCCGAGGAACGGTTTTGCCGATCCCACAGCTCGATGTTCAACTCGTAAATGTTGTCGCGGGAAAGCGACAGTCCGCCGGTTTCGTGGTCGGCCGTGACGACGACGGACGTCCGCCCGTCCTTTTTCGCGAAGTCGAGCGCGACGCGCACGGCCTCATCGAACTCGAGCGTCTCGCGCAGCATCGTGGGAAAATCGTTCGCATGGCCGGCGTGGTCGATGCGCCCGCCTTCGACCATCAACACGAAACCGTCGGGATCGCGCGACAGGAAGGAAAGCGCGCGGCGCGTCATCGTCGCCAGATCGGGAACGGAGGCCGGACGGTCGGATACGTAAGGAATGTGAGAAGAAGAGAAAAGACCCAGAACCTTGTCGGTATCCGCCGGCAACGCTTCAAGCCCCGCCTTGTCGGTCACGAGACGGTAGCCTGCCTTTTGAAAATCAGGCAGCAGCGTGCGGTCGGGGCGCTTGCCTCCGTCTTGTTTGCTCGTAAAAAAGTCGCGCCCGCCGCCGAGCAGGACGTCGACGCCGCTTTCAAGGTACTGGGACGCGATCGCATTCTCGTTGTCGCGATGGCGGACGTGGGCGGCGAACACGGCGGGCGTCGCATGGGTGATGCGCGCAGTCGTGACGAGCCCCGTCGCTTTCCCGGCCTGTTCCGCCGCCTCGATGACGGAACCGAGCGGTTTGGCGACTTCTTCGTTCGAGACGCTGATCGCGGCGTTGTACGTTTTGTAGCCGGTGGCGAACGCGGTTCCGGCCGACGCCGAATCGGTGACGACGCCGGAGACGACGGAACCGCCGTCTTCCCCGCGATCGGCATAAGTCGTCGCCTGTCCGACATAGATCGAATCGAGCGCGAGATCGCGGACGCCGCGGCGGTGCATCAAGTAGAGGCGAGCCGCCGTAACCTGGGCGGGGCCCATGCCATCGCCGATCAGGATGATCAGATTGCGCGACGTTTCCACCGGACGGGACGCATCCCCCGCCGGCGACAAGGCGACGGCGGACGCCGTCAGGGCGGTCGCGCCCGCGGCGGCGGCTAGCAGCGTAAGGCAAAGCTTGCGTTTCAACGCCGATCCCTCCGTCAATCGGATAATGGCTTCGCCTTTCACTATCGGCGATGAATGTTCGCGGAACATCAAGCGCCGTTCAACCGGCGGTCAAAAATTGAAAAAGCCGGCGTCCGAGAGGACACCGGCTCGGCAAACTATCGGCTTTCCAGGAAACGTTCGATCAGCCTGACAGCATTGTCGGGATGGCGGGCGTCGGCGCGCACGGCGGCGATCATTTCCTTGCCGCGCAACGGTACGACGTTTCCAAGCGACGTCCCTGTCAGATCGATGCCGTACACGCGCGGCGCGGATTCGCCTTCCGCCGTCTCTGACAGCGCGACGCCCGGAGGCAGCAGCGGCTTGAGCCGACCGGCGATCTCGTCGTCGAGCGGTCGGAACGCGCCCTGCCTGGCGAGTTTTTCGAAATTGACCCGGTCGACGATGTACAGGTCCGGTTTTTCGGTCATGAGCGCGATGACGCTTTTTTGCAGCAGGGCTACGTCGAATTCGGTTTTCGGTTCCCCCGGAACGAAGGTGACGGTAACGGCGATGCGTTTCCATTCGGGAAAACGGGCGAGCAGCGCGTCTTCCACCGGTTTCGGGTCGGACGGCACGCCGCTGTCGGCGTAAAATTCCCCGAAAAACGAAACTGTCAGATCGGCCGGCGGCAATTTGGCCAGCGCTTCGCGTTCCGCTTGCCGATCGAGATACGTTTTCACGCCGAAGCCGACGAGCAGGACGAGAGCCGCCGCACCGAGCAAATAGTATTTATAGTAATGGAGAAAATGATCTATTTTTTCTACAACCGAAGACCATTTCTTATATTTCCCATAATACGATTTCCTGAGCTCTTCCTGTTCCGCCCGTTCGGCGGAGGCGACGATCGTCCGGTACGCGCGGTTGACGGCTTCCAATTCCGCTTCCGCGGCGCGCCGTTCTTCCTCGGTTCCGCGCAGCTGGCGGGCCCGCGCCTGGCGCACCAGCAGAAAATACCGCTTTTCGACTTCGGATTTTTCGGCGTTTTCGGAAAGGCCGAGCGTTTCGTAAGCCTGTTTCAGGTCGTCCACGGGCGATCACCTCCGCATTCGCTTGCGTTTCGACCAAGGTTACGACCGAGACTTCGCAACGATCGTCGAAGAAGAGGCGACTCGGCGGTAAAGAACAGGACGGCGCCGATCCAGCCGCAGAGCGAGGCGGCCGCCAAAATGACCGAAAACGGCGCGACGCCGACCAGTCCCGTGCTGAGGAAAGGCGCGATCGACCCGCGAATGCCGAACAGCATCAGGTGAAGGCTGAAGACCGCGGCTTCCCGCCCGGGGGCGATCCGGAACACGTAGTTGAGGATGCCGATGTCCCATATCGCGTCGCCGACGCCCTGAACCCCGCTTGCGACGAGTACCGTTCCGTAATGCGGCACGAAGGCGTACATCATCGGAACCACGGCATACGCGAGCAATCCGCACGAGAGCACGTTCCGGACGGGCATCTGGTCGATCGCCCTGCCGCCGATCAGGTAAGCGGCGAGCAAGCAGGCGACATAGACGGTGCGCGCAGTTCCGATTTCCGAATCGGTCAGCCCCAGGTGCCGCACCTGGATGATTTGGTAAATCGGGTTTGCGATCAGGTTGCCAAACCCGGCGAACGACGTTGCGATCAAAAATACCGCCAGTGCGCGGTTCCCTTTCAGCGACGATCGGCCTTTTTCCTGTCGATTCTCGTTCGTCGGGCGCTCCGGCGAACCGGACGCCGGCAGTGATTCCAGGGGCCGAAGCGGCAATAACGCGAGCGACGAAGCGACTCCGAACAAGGCCGCGGCGACGAGCGGCCAGAACGGGCCCGCGACATCCAGCCATTTGCCGACCGCGTAGGACAGCGGGATCATGCACAGCCCCATCGCTACGCGCACGGAACCCATCAGCCGGCCGCGAACCTCTCCCGGATAGACGCGCGTCATCAGCGCCGCGTAGGCGGGCGCCTGGACGCCCATCAACAGGTGGAAGGCGAGGCTTGCCGCAATAAACGCCCATGGTTCGCCGAAAAGAGCCGGCAACAGGACGAGCGATCGCCCCGCCAGGTTCGGAAGGATGACGAACGGCTTCGGATCGCGTCCGGCGATCCGTCTCCCCCACAGCGGCGAAAACAGCATGCCGAACGCCGGGGCCGCCGTCAGCAATCCGACTTCGAGCGGCGTCGCGCCGGCGCGTATGGCGATCGGAACGTAAAACTGGTTGAAAACGACGTTGAATCCGCTGAACAAAACCGCTGCATACAAGTCGCAGCGAAAGTTGCCGCGCACCCGCGGACTTATGCCGGCTTTCAAAGTCGCGCCTTCTTTCCGGTCGTCTCGATTTCTACTTTAGCCCGACGAGGCTGCGGATGCAAGCCGGAAGAATTCGGCGGTCGTCTTCTCCTAACCCATCTTGGCGCAGACGTGGCTCTCGGTCGGATTTGCAATCCGCGGACCGATTCGCTACAATGAAAATAGCTCAAAAAGCGAACCGCTGCGGACGGAAGCACCGTCCGGACCGGGTTGTCGGTTGTGCGTTTAGTCTTGCGCACGACTGGCCGCCCGGCTCCGGGCGGTTTTGTTTTGTGGTACAATACTTGTAAGCGAAAGGACGAAGGGTGTTGGTCGAACGGCAAAAACAAGATGGCGGAGATTCGGAAAATAACGGTCGGTCCGTAGACCGTGATTGCGATCATGCCGAGCCGGGGAGTGCGAATGCTCCAGCGGAGATCGCCGCTGCTGAAGCGGCGGCGGCGGTCGAAAAGGCGGCGCATCCCGAAGATTTGCCGGCGACGAGGGACGCACGACCATCGCGGCCGACGTCGCCCGTCTCGCCGGCTGCATCTTCGCCGGTCGATGCCGACGGCATTTCGTCGCAGCCACAGACACCCGATACGACCGGTCCGGCGGAGCTTGTCCCTTCGCCGCCCGCTTCGGCCTATCACGTGCACGACCTTGCCTACCGCGGCCTTCTGTCCGTCAAGGCGGTGTTTCTCGATTTCCTGCGCTCGTTCGTGCCCGCCGACTGGGTGCGCGACCTCGACGAAGACAGCTTCACTCAGGTCGAGTCGACGCTCGTCCTGCAGGACCTCCGCAAGCGGGAACCGGACGTCCTCTGGCGCGGGCGGCTGCGCACCGATGGCCGCGAGATCGTCGTCGTCGTGCTGGTCGAGGTGCAGTCGACGGTCGAGACGAAAATGGCGCTGCGGCTGCTCGGGTACATGACGGCGATCTGGCAGAAGGAAGCCGAGAAGCGGACGCCGGGAGCCTCGACGGGACCGCCGGGATCGAACGAGTCGCCGGGATCGAGCGCGACGTCGGGAAAGCTGCCGGCAATCGTGCCGATCGTGATTTACAACGGGAAGCGGCCGTGGACGGCGGCGCGGCGGTTTCGGGAGCTGATCGAGGGGGCGGAGCGGTTTGGCGAGGGGTTG
>MOXJ01000027.1 GCA_002507565.1 Candidatus Reconcilbacillus cellulovorans | reverse complement strand
TTAAGGGCAGTGAGTGTGTTACATTCCAAGACCCAGCATACAGGAGGCGCTCTTTCTTTTCAAACCGCAAATTCATTCACTACAGGAATGGCTCCTTTACCCCGAACCAATCCCAAACAGCTTTCCATCGCATCCATGAGCGTTTTTGTAAAAAATCCCTTAGAAAATATTCATCTACATTTTCAGGAATGATAACAAAGCGCAACAACCGCCGTGACACATACATTGGCTTCACTTCAATTTCTTCTATGCCGCGCATTGCCAACGAACGCTGAAGAAGCCGCTCCAAGAGGCTTCCCCCGCGCATGATGGGATAAATGGCTTTATATCCCTCGAGTTTTGCAACATCGATGATCCATTCGGCAAATAGACTATAAAGCGGGCCGATCACAGCCGCTCCTACCGCATGCCAGAAACGTTGATCCGGTGGCAAATGGGCGTTTAGATGAGCGCACAACCGGCGCAACGATACCAACTCGCCGATGACCCGTTGTGGTTGTATGCTCTCCAGCTCACAGATGTCCGGTGTCAAATCATGTCTACCGTAGTGAACAGAACGAATACCATACTTTCGAGCGTTCTCGACGTCAGATACGGGATGATCGCCGAGATGAACGATCTGTTCTGGTCGCACGTCCGAATACACCGACAACAGATGTTCAAACAAACGTCCTTCGCCATACTTCGTCTTGCGATAGTCACACGACATGAAAATCCGATCAACACGGCTAAGGTCGAATCCGGCTATACACAACAATTCACGAATATGTTTTTCTGTGAAATACATATCCGATAAAATTACCACTCGTTTGCCTCGACGCTTCA
Source organism: Candidatus Reconcilbacillus cellulovorans (assembly GCA_002507565.1). Classification (GTDB taxonomy): domain Bacteria; phylum Bacillota; class Bacilli; order Paenibacillales; family Reconciliibacillaceae; genus Reconciliibacillus; species Reconciliibacillus cellulovorans. The sequence goes on along the minus strand of MOXJ01000027.1, from coordinate 34,133 downwards.
CTTCCTCAATCAAAGAAGCGACACTTGGGTTTAGGTAAACGCAAGCTTTTTCAATTTCAAATTCGATCTTCTTAATCTCATCCCGATCCCCTATAAAATTAGGCAATTGACTATAAATTTCATCTATGGTCACTTCCGTACGTAATTGTTGGCGCGCTTGACGATCTGCCTCTGCACGGAGACGAGCAAACTCAACGGGATCGAGAAAGCCCGACATTTTCGCACGCCGTTGCGCTTCTTTCGCCGTTTCTACGAAAACATCATCTGGTTTTGCCATTGTGCGAAAAATCAACGTATCGAATAAATCACAGCTTAAAATTTCAAAATTCCAATCATCCTGAATTTCAGTCAAATATACGTCTTTTCTCCACATGATATGACTCCTTTTTTATTTTATTAAAAGACAAAAATTCTCCAATTATCTATTCCGTTTTTAATCAACGCCGACTTGACGCGATCGGCTACTTCTTCCGCAAACGAAACGGAACCTACAACGTAAAAACGAATGCCGCGGCGGATTGCTTCTTCGATCGATACGATTTCGATATCAAACAACTTCTTCCCCCACAACTGTTCGTCGCGGTCGACAAACACCTCTACCCGAACCCCCCCTTGCTTCAACACTTCGTAAAGCCGCCGAGCAAACGAACCTGTACCACATAGTGCGACATGATCGCAAATATCGTTCCAAAGCAACTGGCGCAATATTGATTGTTCCTTGGAATTGTTCTTGAGTTCGTCAATTCTCTTTCTCAAATTTACTGTTTCATACCATTTATCAATTAATTCTAATTTATATTTATCCATTAATGCATATAGAGACTCGGAATAACGGTTAAAATCAAAGAACGATTTCCATCTATCTGCCGAACGCGGATGCAAAAACAGCACGCCCAAGCCCCAGTCGTTCAAAAACTCGATGTAACCACCAAATTTATCGCGAATTTCTCTCCAGAACTTCGCCGAACCGTACCCGGTCCGAGGAGCGATATCATGCATCAACACCACGCCTTCCGGATGCACTTTCGGCAGCCAGCTTTCAAAGTCTTCACGGACGTTTTCATAGTGATGACATCCGTCTATATGTAAAATGTCGATACTTCCATCCTCGAAATGAGTCAGCGCCTCATGAAACCAGCACCTCATCAATCGGATGTTCTGTCGCGCGTAATAGGTTTCAACTGTCTTTTGCACCCGTTCAAATACATCTTCTCCGTAAAAACCGGCTTGCTCATCTCCCCACCATGTGTCGACAGCGATCAGTTCAGTCCCGAGCCCGGCATCTTTGGCCGCTTGGACAAAAGCAAAGAACGAACACCCATAATGAGTACCCAACTCGACGACACGGTTCGGTCGGAGCGTTTGAACAAGATCATACGCAAACAGCCGGTGCCCCGCCCAAGGTGTGTAAGGCAAAATCGGATTTAGCGCGTCAGCTTCGAATTTCGGTAAGTTTTGCGTGAATTTTTCCTTAAAGTTCATGAAGGAGTCCACCTTTTTTTCTGCAAATGAATGAGAATATGTGCAGCCGCCTCTTCAGGCGTCATCCGGTCCGTCTCCACGATTACATCCGGCGAGACAGGTTCCTCATACGGCGCAGAAACTCCGGTAAATTCCCCCAGCGCCTGTTCGCGCGCCTTGCGATACAGTCCTTTCGGATCGCGCCGCTCACAAACGTCAAGCGGGCATTTGACATATACTTCAAGAAATTCATCGGACGCAAACAACGCCTTCGCCCGCTCCCGATCCTCGCGATACGGCGAAATAAGCGCGACGATCGCAACGATCCCTGCTTCGACGAACAGCTTCGCCACCTCGGCGACGCGCCGGACGTTCTCGCTGCGGTCTTCCCGGCTGAACCCGAGATCGCGGTTCAGCCCATGCCTTAAATTGTCGCCGTCTAATACATATGATCGGATGCGCCGATAAAAAAATTGACGTTCCAGCTCATGCGCCACCGTCGATTTGCCGGCGCCGGACAGGCCGGTTAGCCAAATGACAAAGGAACGATGACCGTTCATCTCCGCGCGATCGCGCCGGCCGATCGGACTGTCTTGCCAAAACACAGGCCCTTTTTCCATATGCATCACCTTTTCGTCCGGTTTCAAGTCTTATTCATCAGGAGGGTTCCCGACATGCCATCCTCGAAAGTCGCCGTCGTCATGCGAACCAAGAACAGACCGCTGTTGCTCGCGCGGGCGCTCGACAGCGTCTGCTCCCAGACCTACCGAGACTGGATACTCGTCGTCGTCAACGACGGCGGCGATCCCGAGCCCGTCGAACGGCTCGTCCGCGAACGCGCGACATCAGCCGACGACCGCATCGTCGTCGTCCACCACGATCGGTCGCTCGGCATGGAGGCGGCGTCCAACCGAGGCATTCGCGCCGTCACGAGCGACTATCTTCTCATCCACGACGACGACGATTCGCTGCATCCGCAGTTTCTTGAAAAAACGATTCAGTTTCTCGACAGCCCGTTCGGCAGTCGATTCGCCGGCGTCGCCGTCCGGGCTGTCAAGGTACTGGAAGAGATCCGCGGTGATGTTATTGTGACGCTTCACCGCGAGCCGTACAGGCCCGACATCAAAACCGTCGGTTTGGCGGAAATGGCCGTTTCCAATCCGGTTCCGCCGATTTCGTTCCTGTACCGCCGCTCGGTTCACGACGCTGTCGGATATTATGACGAATCGCTGCCGGTTCTCGGCGACTGGGAATTTTATCTTCGTATTCTCGAACGTTTCGATATCTACTACCTCGACGAAGAGCTCGCCTACTACCATCATCGCTACCTGAAAACCGGCGCCTACAGCAACACCGTCGTCGGGCAGACAGACCTGCACCGGTTGTACGACACGCTTGTCCGAAATCGTCGGTTGCGCGAAGATCTGGCGAAAGGGACGTTCGGCCTTGGCGCGCTGCTGGCGATCGCCTCGCTTCACGCTTCCGCCGCCAATGCGAAAAAGGCGTTGACCGAAGAAGCGAAGCGCTCCGTTGTGCGGCAGTTGCGCCACAATCGCGTCCGTCGCGTCGCCGTCTACGGCACGGGTGAATTCGCGGACGACCTATATCGCCTGCTTGCCCATAACGGCGTCGAGACCGGCGTGTTCGTCGACAGCGACGCCCGCCTGCACGGTAAGATGTTTCACGGCGTCGAAGTCGTGCCGCTGGAAGAAGCGGCCCGACGCGGTTTTCGCGATTTCGCCGTCGCGTCGTTCAGCTACGCCGACGACATTGCGGCGACCATCGCCCTGGCGTTCGAGCAGTGGAACTTGCCGGTCCGCATCTTTTGCCCGTAAGTTCGTCCACAGGCGCGAATCGCGATACATCCTGGTATCCACAACTTTATCCCCAATATCCACAGCCGATTTGTTCACAACCGCCAGCCGCGGCGGAAATGGCGGACAACCTTGTGCACCGCCTCGACGACGGAAGCCGCGTCTTCTTCCGTCATCTTCGGAAAAAGCGGTAATGTCACGACCCGTTCGTACCAGGCTTCGGCGACGGGACAAAGTCCCGGTTCGTAGCCGAATGTTCTGCGGTAGTAGGGATGAAGGTGGACAGGAATATAGTGGACATGAACGCCGATATTTTCCGCGCGCAACGCCTCAAACCAGAGCCGACGCGTTCCTTCAAGCCGTTCCGGCCGAAATTGCAGTACATACAGGTGCCACGCGGATTCGGCGTACGGCGCCACGGCGGGTACGATCACCTCGTCCATCTCCGCAAACGCCCGCGTATAAACTTCGGCATACTTCCGCCGAAGCGACAGGAAACGGTCCAGCTTGCCGAGCTGCGATAGCCCGAGCGCCGCTTGAATGTCGGTCAACCGATAATTGTAACCGAGGTCGACCATTTCGTAATACCAAGGACCTTCGTCCCGTTCTGTCCCGTTGCGCACGATGCCGTGCGTGCGGAACCGCCGCAGCTTGTCGGCATAATCGTCGCGGTTTGTGACGACGATGCCGCCCTCGCCGGTCGTCACCGCTTTGACTGGATGGAAACTGAACATCGTCATGTCGGCGATCGAACCGACTGGTTTTCCCTTGTACAACGCGCCGAACGCGTGGGCGGCATCCTCGATCAACACGGCGCCATGCCGGCGTGCAATGTCGGCCAGCGCGTCGAGGTCGGCCGGCTGGCCGGCGAAATCGACAGCGACGATCGCCCGCGTGCGCGGCGACATCGCCTTCTCGACCTTTTCCGGATCGAGATTGTACGTCGTCGGATCGATGTCGGCAAACACCGGACGCGCTCCGACGTATGCCGCGCAATTGGCGCTGGCGACGAACGTGATCGGCGTCGTCACGACCTCGTCGCCCGGCCCGACTCCGGCTGCGAACATCGCCGCGTGAAGAGCGGCCGTACCGTTGGCGAATGCAACGGCGTATTTCGCGCCGACCCGCTCCGCGATCGCCCGCTCGAACGCTTCAATCCAAGGTCCCTGGGTAATCCAAGGACCGCGCAAGACTTCTACGACACGGCTGATGTCGTCTTCCTCGATCCACTGCCGTGAATACGGCAGCCAGTCGTCGCGCACGGCACGGCCCCCGTACAGCGCCAGCTCAGCCACGGCCGGATCCCTCCCCGTCTCCGGCGTCCATGAGAAGCTCCCAGCTGATCGGCGTGCCCCTTGCGATATCGCGCCTCGCCCGCTTGCCGGCAACGACGTTCCAATATTTCGGGGACAGCCCTCCTGCCGGCCGGATCGCCCGGACGTTTTCGCGCGTCAGCGTCTCACCCGCCTGAATGTCGCGCACGGCGTACAGCGACCGGCGATGCCGGAGCGACCCCGCCTCAGACTCGACCGGGCCGTAGCGCACGCGGCCGAGCGCTCGCCATGCCCGCTCCGTTTCCCGAACAAGTAGAGCGAATTCGTCCGGTTCCAGAGAAAACGCCGCATCGACGCCGCCATCGGCTCTTGACAGCGTTAGATGTTTCTCGATCAGCGCTGCGCCAAGCGCCACTGCGGCGACGCTTACCCCGATACCCGGCGTATGGTCGGACAGACCGACTTCACAACCGAGCCATTCACGCATATGCGGAATCGTCCGAAGATCGGACTGTTCCGCCGGCGCCGGGTATGTACTCGTACATTTCAGCACCGCCAATTCGCAGCAACCTGCCTCGCGCGCCGTCCGCACCGCCTCATCGATTTCTGCCGCCGTCGCCATACCGGTCGACAGAATGAGCGGCTTGCCGGTCGAAGCCGCCTTGCGGATCAGCGGCAGATCCGTCGCCTCGAACGATGCGATCTTGTAACAGGGTACGCCGAGTGACTCCAGGAAATCGACGGCGGTTTCGTCGAACGGCGTGCTGAAAAAAGCGACGCCCATCTCCCGGCATTTTTCCATGATCGCAGCATGCCATTCCCATGGCGTGTGCGCTGCACGGTACAATTCGTACAGCGAACGTCCGCGCCAAGGGCTCTTCGGGTCGTCGATAAAAAATTCGCCCTCCGCTATGTCCAACGTCATTGTGTCTGCTGTATAGGTTTGAACCTTCACGGCATCCGCACCGGCCTTCGCCGCCGCCTCGACGAGATGAAGCGCGCGTTCGAGCGAGCCGTTGTGGTTTGCCGACAGTTCGGCGATGACGAACGGCTTATGGTCGCGGCCGACCGGCCGTCCTGCGATCACCATGCTCAATCTGGATTCACTCCTTTCCCGACGCGTCGAACGCCTGCCGGCGAACGCCCGCCAAACCAGTCCGCTAGTACGCCGTCCAACTCGTCCAGCGTTCGGATCGAAACATCCGCGTCATACGCCTCCGCAACGCGAATGCCGGCGTATGCGCCGCGCAACAGGCGCACAGTCCGGAAGCCGAGCGGCTTCAGACCGACGAAATCTTTGTGCGGATTGTCCCCGACATGAACCACTTGCTCCGGAACAGTCCGCTCTTGCTGACATATCCGAAGAAAACAGTAAGGATCCGGCTTTTGCCGGCGGATGCCGTACCGGTTCGTCAAAAAACAGCGGCGAACGCGCGGATGCCGGTCGAGCCCGAGCGCCCGGATTTTTGTCCACTGCACGTACTTGTGCCCGTCGGTTACCACATAAATCGCGCGAGCAGGCAGCCGATCGAGCGCCGCGGCCGCGTCGGGATAAAGTCGGATGTCTGGCGTATGGTTGCGGTAAAGGCCAACGGATAACCGTACATTTTTCCGTGAATATCTACCCATTTCTTCTAGAAATTTGTCGAGCACGCGGCCGCGCCCTTCCTCTTCGAGAATACGCAACAATCTTGCGTACATCCGCCCTGCGTCGCCGCCCGTCACGCCGGCCCAATAACCGGCCACCGCGCGAAACCCGCCGCGGACGTACGACATTTCGTCATACAGCGTATCGTCCAGATCGAACACGACGACCGGCAGACCGGCGAGCGCGTCTAGACCGTCTCCCATCGATCGATCGCCACCCTGACCTGTCTCCATTGCTTGTCCGACCGGACGAAAACATCCGGATCGACCGCTTTGCCGACGAACGCCTCCGTCAAAAACCACAGAAACGACCGAAGACCGCACGCTTCCGCAAGCGTCGAAGCGCCGCCGAATCTGGGGTTGCATTCCAGAATATGCAAGGAACCATCAGACGTCTCGATCGCCTGAACGACTGCGTGGCCGTAAAGGCCGATCCGCTCGGCCAACCGAAGGCACAACGCTTCCAGCCGTTCATGCCGGACCGAACGCGTCACGAGCGCTTCTCCGTCGGCAACGTATTCGCGAATGCGGGCGACAGCACCGATGGCGCGGCCGGATGCATTTACATACAGGTCGACGCTGTACTCAACGCCTTTCACGCAAGGTTGGAAAATCGGGGACTCCATGCCGCAAGCGGCGCGCTCCGCTTCCTCGCGGGTGACGCCGATCCGCGCATGACGTCCCCCCGCTCCAAACCGCTCCTTGACGACGAACGTCCCGTCCGGCACAGAGACCTTTTCGGCTGAAAGCGCTGTCGGTATAATCGGAAACTCGTCGCCGAGCCGTTCGTAAAACATCAGCTTGTCGCGGCAAAGCGCGACTGCTTCCGGCGGCGATACCATCACCGCGATGCCGGCAGCCGCCAGCCGGTTTCGATATTTTGCAAAAAACGGAAGTTCGCCGTCGCGCGTCGGAATGACCGCGCGCACGCCGTTTTCCCGGCAGTACGCCTCGAACTCGTCGATCGTCAGCCGTTCAAGCCGCGGCATGGCCCAGAAACCGTCCGCCTCGAACCGCGCTGGGCAACCGGGGTGGCAGTCCGCAGCAATCACGCGTCCTATGGGGAGCGTCTCGCCGCCTTTTGCCTCTGTGGACAGTTCCCGCAGCGCCGCGCGCAGCGAGCGGACAAGCGGAATCTTGCGGGAAGCGCTCGTCACCAAGACGGCCCAGTTGTCCGACGAAGGATAGGCGCAAGAAGCAGTCCGTCCGTTTCCCGCTAAAAACCGGCGCTCATATTCCGCCACGCGACGCATCCCCTCCTCGAGCGACACGCTCGGCCGCCAGCCGGTCCACCGCTCGAACAGCCTCATGTCGGCGCAGGAAGCTTCATAAGGCCCTCCGACATCCGCTTCTTCCCATCGGACGCCAGGGACCATTTCCCGCAGGACGTCGAGCACATCGGCGACGCGCCGGGCGTAACCCGTACCGAGATTCACTTCCCCTTCCACACCGCTTTCGGCTAGGCGGATCAATCCTTCCGCCACATCATCGGCAAAAATATAGTCGAACATCCCTTCCTTCCGGTAGACCGACAGCGTTTCGCCGCGCAGCGCAGCGCGAATCCACCGCGACACTACGTCACGCGATCCGCAACCGTATACGCGGAAAATGCGCGCGCTGACCGCCGTCGGCCGCCCGGCTCCCTGCTTTGGTCCCGCCTTCGCCCATCGTTCTCTCCAGAACCTGAGCTGCGCTTCGCAGAACGCCTTGGACGCGCCGCACAGATTGCGCGGCAACACTCGGTCTGCTTCCGACAGGGCCCGCGCTCCAGTCGGCGGCGATTCGAACAAATACAGCGATGGGTCGTAGACCAGATAACTCGAAGCGAACACGATCCGCTCCAGCGAAGCCGCGCCCGACGCCAGCGACAACAGGTGGCCGCTCAGCCGGACATTATGGCGCTCGTTCTCCTCCCAGAACGCCGCCGTCTCCTCCGTCCGCTCGAATGCAGCAGCCAGATGGAACACGACTTGCGGAGCGAACTGTTCGAACTCCCGCATCGTCATCTCGTTCAAGTCGCCCTCACGGTAGGCGACGTCTTCCGGCCAGTCCTCCGGGCGTTTTCTCAAATCGCCGACCAACAGACAAGCGCCCGATCGCCGCAGCCGTTCGACGAGCGGCCGACCGATCACACCGGCGCCGCCGCTTACGAACACCCGCTTACCGTTCCAGAACGCTTCGCTCACGTTCCCACCACGCTTTCAGACAGCCGTGGACAAGCGCGTCCACGAATCGCCCCCGAATTTTGACGTGTTGCCGAAGGCGCCCTTCCGGTTCAAACCCGTTTTGCTCCAGCACGGCGACGTGATGCGGACGAATGTCGTACGTTTCGGCAAACAGGCGGTTCAGTCCGAGATCGCCGAACGCGACGTCTTGCAGCATCCGGAGGAAAATCCCAAACTCGTCAGCGTATCGCTTTTCGTCGGCCGTCCTCGCCGTCTCCAACAAAAACGACACTTCCGCCCGCTCCGCATCCCAGTCGATATGCGTCAGCCCGCCGTAGCCGATCAACACGCCGTCCAACAAATAGCTGAACAGGATAAGGTCCGGCTTCGGATCGTCGAACGAAGGCCGGACGACCCGCTCGTAATAACGCCGCTGATCTTCTTCCGACAGAGGCGCCCGCTGGCGCAAAACGTCGATCTGGTCGTTGCGCCAGATGCGGATCGCCTGCATGTCTTCCTCCCGGATCGGAACAAGCGCGTATTTTCCGCCCGCCCGCATCTGGCGTTTAAGACACCGGTAGTGCACAGCTGGACACCTCACCTTTCGCCAACCTTGAGCCATTTACCCGAGCTTTTATACGACGGGTTTTTGTCGGACATGAGCGTTGATCGCCGCCACTTCCGGATGCCGTTCCAGAAATGCGACGACCGTCTCTGCAGCGACAAGCCGATCGCCGTAAAACGCATTCGCCACTCGCGACAGCATCGCATAATCTTCCGCCGTATCCAGGGTGATGCGGAACTGCGGCCGGCAAAGCGCCTCCGGCGCTTTCACCCATACCGCCTGAAACAAATCAGGAAATTCATACGCATAATACGTGACATGTTCGCGATGACGGTGCTCGCGGCCGAGCCGGTCGATTTTCGCCAGCGCTTCCGCCGACACCACTTCCGCCAGCAGACCGCGCGCCAGCTCTCCGTCGACGCGGGCGATCTCAGCACGCGCGCCCGTCGCCGCTTCGATCAACCGGTCGGCCAGCGCGTAATCGACGAACGGACAGTCGGCCGTCACGCGGACGACATAATCCGCCCCGTATTCGCCGGCACAAGCCGCATACCGCGCCAGCACATCGTCTTCCGGCCCGCGGAACACCGGCACAGACCGTTGTCGGCACCACGTCGCGATCGCGTCGTCTTGTCCGAGTACCGTCGTCGCGACGACAACACCGGATGCAAGCTGCATGGCCCGGCAGCGGGAAACAACGTAATCCAGCACGACCGCATCCCCAAGCGGCATCAACACTTTTCCGGGTAGGCGCGTTGACCCCATGCGCGCCTGAATGATGACCAAGACGTTCATTCTTGTTCCCTCCGCGCCACGGTGCTAAGTTCCTGACGTGCTTCGATGTCGCCGGGGCTACACATGCGCGATTTTCTCCGCGAAGACGCGCAGCGCCTTCGCCACACATGCATCCATGTCGTAATAGCGATATTCCGCCAGCCTCCCGAGCAAAATCAGCCGCTCATACCGGCGCGCCTCCGCGGCGTATCGCTCATATAAATCCCGATGTTCCGCCCGTGGGATCGGATAATAAGGGACGTCGCGGCCAGGCGTATTCCGTTCGTACGCCTGCGGATATTCGCGCGCGATCGTCGTCTTCGGATGCGTCTGCCCGGTCAGATGTTTAAACTCGGTCACCCGCGTATAATCGTGGTCATTCGGATAGTTGACCGTGCCGCACGGCTGATAACGCGGCACATCGACAGTTTCGAACTCGAACCGAAGCGACCGATACGGCAGTTCGCCGAACCGGTAACCGAACAGTTCGTCGATTTTCCCCGTATAAACGATCTTACCCGAAAACGGCGCGCCGAACAGCCGGATATCGTCCGGCCGGTCGCCGATCTGCAAGACTTCCCGCGCATCCGTTCCCAGCATGAGCCGGATGCGCGGATGGTCCAGCATGTTTTCAAACATGGAGGCATAACCGTTTTTCGGAATCCCCTGATACGGATCGCGGAAATATCGGTCGTCCCACGAGATGCGCACCGGTACACGTCCCGTCACGTGCGGATCGAGCTGCTCGGGCGACAACCCCCATTGTTTCAGCGTATAATGATAAAACACCTTCTCATAAATAAAATCAGCCAATGCTTTCAGTTCCGCATCCTCCGTTTCGCGCAACCGCAAAATCGGCACGCTCGCCTCCGCGCCGAACGCCAACGTCAATTTCTGTTCCAGGCGATCGGCCTGCCCGTCAGGAAAAAGAGCATGCAGGGAACGCAAATTGAACGGAATGGGAACGAGCCGCCCGTCGATCCAGCCCAGAACGCGGTGTTCATAAGCTCTCCACTCCGTAAAAAGAGACAAGTAATTCCATACATATTCCAGCTTTGTGTGAAAAATGTGCGGACCGTACCAGTGGACCCACACACCCTCCGCGTTATGTCCGTCGAACGCGTTGCCGCCGACATGATTGCGTTTCTCGATGACGAGCACCTCTTTGCCGAGCACGCGCGCGATGCGTTCCGCCACGACCGCCCCAGAAAAACCGCTTCCGACGACGACATACTCAACCACGCGTCCCACCCCGCAAAAAACACCAGACCCACCACAGCGCGAAAGGAACGGCCGCAAGCGCGGCCAGGCATCCTGCGGCGACCGCCGTCATCCCGCGCACGAGTGCTGAAGCGAAGATGCCGAAGCAAGTCCACTCCCTCCACTGGCCGCTGAGATTGCAGGACAACCGGCGTCTTGCCCGCACTGTCAGCGTAAACAGCATCACATTGCCAAACCCCGCACCGCTTGCGTTGCTGAACGGCACGACGACGCAGTCGAACGATTCTCCTTTCAAGCACGACGCAGGCCGATACCAGCAAAACGGCGACTTCCACGGATAGACGAACACGCGCCGCAACCCCTCATAGCGACCGGCGGCCGCCTCACCGTGCGCATGGGTCAGAATATACCATTCCGCTCCGGGAAATCGTTTCCGCCACTCTTCCCACTGTCGGTCCACCTGCTGAAAACTGACCGAACGGATGAGCAAGATTTTCACGGATCGGCCACCGCCTATCGGTAAAACGTAAAAAACGTCTCGTATGCGACGCGCATTCGGCTCACGGTGTCCAATGCCACCGGACGCCGCGCCCGCAAGACAGCCGGCATGCCGCGAACGGCATCAAGCATGGCGCGAACATAGACAGCCGTTCGCTGCTCCAATGCCGCATAAAAACAACGATAAAAAAGCGACAGCGTTGTCCTCGCGGCCAGGCGACAAGGATAATTCCTCCATACAACCCAAAAAATATTACGAACATAATAATAAGGAGCCCGCCGTGAATCGCGATGCAGCGGCGAATGCCGATGATAGACGACGCACGCCGGATCGTAGACAATCGAGTATCCGGCGTCCCAAACGCGGAATGCGGCATCCAGTTCGTTGTTATAAAGAAAAAACTCCGCGGGATAAAAATCGCCGCCGCGAGCCAACTCCATCCGCACGCCGGCCCCCGCTCCGTTGAACGACATCGTATATCCACTTGCAGCGAAACCTCTCACAACATTCGACGTTGAGCGTTCACTTTCCTCGTCCTCAGCCGAAACATGACGAACGTCGAACGCCACGACGCCGATCGACGGATCCGATTCGAATCTCCGCACCATGCGGCTGATCGCGTCGGGCGCCGGATACGAATCGTCGTCAAGCAACACCGCATATACGCCGGAGGCAGCGGCCAAACCTGTATTATAAGCCGCAATGCCGACGTTTCTCGGCATCCGGATCAATCGCACTTCGGGAAAATCGGCCGCGACCAGCTCCGCCGTACCGTCCTCCGATGCGTTGTCGACGACGACCACTTCAATCGGCCTGTACGTCTGGCGGCGCAGTTTTCCCAGCACGATGCGGACGTCGTCTCTGCGATTCCAAGCGACGAGCACGACCGACACGAGCGGCGCGCTCATGACGCATCCCCTTCCAGCATGCCGAGCCGCACCAGTTGATCGCGCAAATCCTTGACCGTCAGCCACTCCGTATTCGTGTCGCTTGCATATCGAAACCCTTCCGGCAGACGCCGACCGTTCTCATGGCCGTTTTTCCACCACGGAAATTCCGGCTGGATGACGTAATACGTCTCGAACTCCAGCGTGCGGCGGGCGTCGTCTTCGGGAATCATCACTTCGTGCAACTTTTCGCCCGGCCGTATGCCGATATGTTCCAGCTTGCACCCCGGCGCGATCGCCTCCGCCAGATCGACGACCCGCATGCTCGGAATCTTCGGAACGAAAATTTCACCGCCGCGCATTCTGCCGAGACAATCGAGCACGAAACGGACGCCCTGTTCCAGGGTAATCCAAAACCGCGTCATCCGCGTATCTGTGATCGGCAGCTTTCCGGTGTGCCGCAGCCTGAGAAAAAGCGGTACGACGCTGCCGCGACTGCCGACGACATTGCCGTAACGAACGACTGAAAACCGCGTCTCTTTCGGACCGGCATACGAATTGGCAGCGATGAACAGCTTGTCCGCCGCCAGCTTCGTCGCCCCGTACAGGTTGATCGGATTGGCGGCCTTGTCCGTGCTCAGCGCGATGACCCGCCGCACCCCGCAGTCGAGCGCGGCTTCGATCACGTTCTGTGCGCCGAGAATATTCGTCTTCACCGCTTCGATCGGGTTGTACTCGCAGGCCGGAACATGTTTGAGCGCCGCCGCGTGCACAACGACGTCGACACCGTCGAACGCGCGGTATAACCGGTCCTTGTCCCGCACGTCGCCGATGAAAAACCGCATGCGCGGGTCGGGAAACAATCTCGCCATCTCATATTGCTTTAACTCGTCGCGGCTGAATACGATCACCTTGCGGACGTCTTCTTGCAAAACCTCCCGAACGAACGCGTGGCCGAACGAACCGGTGCCTCCCGTGATGAGAACCGTTTTGCCGGAAATCTTCATCGGACCACTTCCCATTCTTCAGGATCAGTCTCCAAAATAGTTCAGAAGCGCCTGAACGTTTCGTACCAGTTTCGGCGTCATCTCTTCCGACTTGCGCACGACGGGTTCGAAATATTGCAACAACATCCGGGCGCGGGCGATCGGATCGCGTTCAGCAGCGATAACCGGACGAGCCCGCAGAAATGTGTCGACGACAAGAGTTGTCGGCAAGGAATAAAATGCACAATAGACCGGATTTTTTAACAATTCATTCCATTCCCCTTCCAGCCGGAGCGCCAGCGTGGCGGCTTTCAGCGCGCTTCGCGTCTCTTCCGCGCGCTTCAGCCGTTCCAACAGTCCGTTAATCCGCTCAAGTCTTCCGGCAATATCCACAAGCCCCGACTTTGCTTCCCGCAAACGCTCAAGCGCCTTCGGCAACCGGCGAACCGGTTCGGATGCGTCGACGACCGACATGAGAGGAACGATCGGCGGAGCGTCGGGGCGTAGGCGCAAATCCTCCTCTTCCCAACGATCAAGCGGCATCCACTCTGTACCGCGGATGCGCGCACCGATACGGGATACGTTGATGAAGCGGATATGCGGATGAAATTCTATGATTTCCTCAATACTCCTCAAAATATTCAACATCGTTAACGTAGTAGGATTAACCCCTCCGCTTACGTTTTCTACTTGACGATCTATCGCCTGGAGGATGCGTTCTTTACCTTCTTCAGTCGCGTGATCGACATGGCTTGCATAAACTGTTCGATCGGGGTACGACAAGTCTTGTCCGACTAGCAGAATCGGATGACAGCCGAAATAGGCCGCAAGCTGAATGCAAACACCAGTTACCGATGCTGTCGAAATAAACGAAGGCTCTTCTGGTTCCGGCGGTAATAAAAAATCCGTGATGTAATCCACATTAACGCGAAACCAAACTTTAAATGATTTCATTTCTGATATTTTATGATATATCGTTGGCGCAAAGACAAGAGGTACATTTTCCAAATTTAAATTTTGGAAAACATAATAATTCGGCACTCCAGGATCTACTGATACAACCATGTGAGGTCTGAGATTTGCTTTCATCAACGGCTGAATGGAAGAGCCCGCCGCGATGATTAGACATCGTCCATCCAGTCGTTTCAGTAAAGGAAGATCAGCATCTAAAGAAGGTCCTGATCCTACAATCAGGGCAGGTACACCGTGATAACGACCTTTGGCTGCTAAAATAGATGGATTTCTGCAAGTATAAAAGAAATTTTTCAGTATAAGTAACGGCAATTTATCTCCAAATTTTGAATAAGTCGCTACATTGCCGATTGTCTGTTCCGCAACTCGTTGCATTACATGAATAAAATTCCTTACTTGACCGGAAAAATGTCGCTCATATGTTGGATGCATAATCCATTCGAAAGTTTGATAGGCAGATCTTACTAGCGACAACGCAAGCTCTCGGATGATTTCATCATTTTTGCCGATCGCAAGGCCAATTAATCTCGGATCAGACAAAATCGGCGTCAAATCCCGTGTACGAAGCGCTGTGTCGAATACTTCAATATCCGGTTCATAAACGAACACGCATCTATCGGGATGACGTCGCAACCAAGCTTCGAGATGGTAGCCAAGCCCGAAGCCGTAAAAAAACACAAACGCTGCTTTTTTCTTTGCTTCTTCTATACTTTCCGCCCAATGTTCAGCTTCTGCTTTAGGATTATATCGGCTATGGAAAAGGATGTTATCTCCATTATGTTCTTTAATTTCCAAATAAGGGTCGCCACTTTTTGAAGGCCATACGAGACATCGTTTTTCGTGGATAACGGTTGTTTTCCATGCCTCATATACTCTCGGCCAGAGCCGCTGAAGAATTGCTTCGTTTTTTTCACGAATCGCACCCTGTTCGTTCATACTTTCACCTGCGAGATTAGTTCTGAGATTTGAAGAACTACAGGTTTCAACTCATATTCCAGAACGTCGCCGATACTAATGGTTTCATTCCGCTCTAGCGCCGCAGCAAGTTCACGAATAGCGCTTTCTAATTTCTCTGAAACATCTAACCATTTCCTTGATTCTTCGGTTTTCCCATTTTCCTTTAAATAGGAAGAGAAGGCCTTCAAAACTTCATAAATCCAATGTAATCCTTCGAGCAGTTGAGCAAATACATTCCAATCGGATGAAGAGGGACAACCGTACATCGACGCACGCACCCGATCGACGGCTTGTGCGATCGACACTAAGTAGCCGGCAAGTTCCCGAACGGTGTCATCGAACCATTCCGAACACGTCATGGAGATGATTCGGACTTCTCCGATTCTGTCGAACCGCTCCCGAAGCGCATGTTCGTATCCTTCGTAATATGGTGTTCCGTCGATGACGACACACCGGATAAGCCGGTTTTCGCCGAACAGGCGACGCGTCGCGCTTTTCCACCATGCCTCCAGCTCGGCCAGATCGGCTATGGTTGCTGTTTCCATCCCGTCATCGATACCGATGCGCATCGGTCGCCCTCCTTGGAAGAGTCGGTGTACTTTATTTTATCATATCGGAGTTCGGACAGCGTTTTTTGATAATCCTAAAAGAAAATCCCCATCTGAAACCGATGGGGATGTAAATCTAAACCTTTGCACGTGACGTCGATCAGCCGAGCAGCCGCAACACGTTTTGCGGCACGGCGTTCGCCTGCGCAAGCATCGCCGTTCCGGCCTGGACGAGAATCTGGTTACGGATGAACTGCGTCATTTCGTAAGCCATGTCCGCGTCGCGGATGCGCGATTCCGAAGCCGACAAGTTTTCCGCCGTCACGCCGAGGTTGTTGATCGTATGTTCGAGGCGGTTCTGCACCGCGCCGAACCGCGCGCGCGCGCTTGACACCAGGTTGATCGCATTGCGCAGCGTAGTGATCGCGGCGTTCGCGGCGGATTGCGTCGCAATGCTCAGTGAGCCGAGGCCCAGAGCTGTAGACGTGGCGTTTGCCAGGCTGAACGTCAACGTGTCCGCCACGTTGGCGCCGATCTGCAATTGAATCGACGTCGTCGAGTTCAGCAGGTTGATGCCGTTGAAATTCGTCGAACCGGCGATCTGGTCGATCTGTGCGATTAACTGGTTGACTTCCGCCTGCAACGCGTTGCGGTCGGTCGTGTTGTCGTACGTGCCGTTCGCCGATTGCGTCGCCAGCGTGACCATCCGCTGCAGCATCGCGTGGATTTCCGTCATCGCGCCTTCAGCCGTCTGCAAGAGCGACACGCCGTCCTGCGCGTTGCGGAGCGCCTGGTTGTAGCCGTTGATCTGGGCGCGCATTTTCTCCGAAATCGCCAAGCCGGCCGCGTCGTCGGCCGCGCGGTTGACGCGAAGGCCGGACGACAGCTTTTCCATCGTCTTGCCCATCGCGACGTCGTTCAGGAACAAATTGCGATGGGCGTTGATCGCCGCCACGTTCGTGTAGATCCGCATCTTCTTTCACCCTCCGTGATTGTTTTCGGCCGCCTCCGTGCGGCCCTAACCAATATATCGGACAGCCGCTCAAGAAATTTTAGCCTTTTTCGTCGATGAACAGCGGAGGAGCGTCGGATCCGTCTGCCGCATATCGGTCTTTCGCCGACCGAGCGCGCCAGAACGACACCGATTGCTCCAATACGCGCAAAAACCCGGTCTGAAGCATCGCTTGCGAGCGAATCTGCCACTCGTTGATACGGCGGACGACAGCCGCTGCGCGACGGGCCTCTTCCGCCTCTTCTTGCGCGAGGGAATCCCACGACCGGCCGCATCCGCTCATCAACTGCTCGACGTCCGCTTTCACCGCGTCCGCTTCTGCCCGCAGAAGCTCGAAGCGCTCGGATAACGAATCCCATTGCTCCCAGGACCAGGCGATTGCAGAATCGCCCTTGGCGCGCTGCAGCCATTCAGCCTGTTCCCTGGATATCTCTTCAATTTGTTCCAAAAGTTCGCGCCACCGCGTCAGCCGGTCAAGAAGTCGCGCGCTCAAGCGGACTCCCCTTTCCGATTTCGTCCCAAGCCTGCTTGATGTCCGCCAGCAGTCTGACGACTTCGTCGGCCGGTTCGCGCTGCTTGCGCAAGTTCGCTTCGACCAGCCGATCGTGCATGTACAGATAAAGCAAACGAAGCCGCCGGGCAAGGTCACCGCCCTGTTCTTCGTTGAGACAGCCGATCAGTTCGGCCACGATCGCCTGCGCCCTGACGAGCGACTGGTGCGCTTCGGCGTGATCTTGCCGTCCGATCGCTTCCGCGCCCCGTGCCGCAAAACGGATCGCGCCTTCGTATAACATGGAGATCAGCCGATGCGGCGAAGCCGTTTCGTATTTGCCGCGCTGATAAACTTGATAGCCTTGAAGCGCGTTCTGCAAAACGCTTACACCCCTTTCGCCGCGGCCGCCCGCGCGCCTCTGCCGATCAGCCGAAGTTCTGCAGTGACGCGATCTGCGACATCAGCCACGCCTGCTGGCTTTGCAGTTTGGCGAGCGCCGTTTCCATCGCGGTGAACTGTCTTCTCAACTGCTGTTCCTTGTTGGCCAACCGTTCATTAAGCGCTTCGACACGGCGGTCGACAAGCCGTATTTCCTCGTCGTAACCGCGAATCCGGATGTTCAGCACGCCGTTGACGAAGTCGGTCCACGGCGCGAGCGCCGCCTGTAGTTTGCGTGCGATGCCGTCAAGCGCCGTGTCGTTTTCAGGCGTTCCGGGATCATCGTAATCTTTGCGGAAAAGTTCGACGACGGCGTTCGGATTTTGTTCGAACGCGCTTTTGAACTTTTCCTTGTCGAACGTGATCGTACCGGTCATCAGCGATCCGCTCGTGATGCCTTTGTCAATCTCAAGGCCGATCTGCGACAACGCCTGATACGGCGCGCTATCGACTAATCCAGTCACCGTCGAGTACAAAAGATTATCCAGCGCGATCAGCGAAGCGTCGCCTTGCAGCGGTTTGCCTTTTTCCAGGTTGTCGCGAATCGTCGAGACGACGTCGTTATAAGCTTTGACGAAGTTTTCGACTTTGGCCGCCGCTTTGTCCGCATCCCAGCCGACCGTGACCGTCGCCGTGGCGTTATCTTTCAGCAGCCGCAGCGTGACGCCCTGGACGACGTCGCTGATCGTGTTGCCGCTGCGCGTCAACGTCAACCCATTGACCTTGAATTCGGCATCGTCCGCCTGACGAACGACATTGGCGGCGTCGATCTCCCCGTTCGCATCGGTATCCGAAATGCCTAGTGAAGCAAGCAACCCTCCGTTATCCTCCAATACCGTCCGATTGCCGTCGGCAGCGGAGCCGAATTTCATCCGATAGTCGACGCCGGTATTTTTGGAAGTCAGGACAAGCTGCAGCTGGCCGGGCGTTGTTTCGACGACCGAAGCGCTGATGCCGGTATTGGCGGCGTTGATTTGATCCTTGACGTTGTTCAACACGTCGCGATACGTCGCTCCAGAGGCCGTAACCGTCAACGGAGAAGAAGAACCGGGAGCATATATGCGGAACGTCTGGCCGCTCAACGCCGATGCGTCCGCATTGGCGGAAAATGTGCCGCTTCCGACGACATGGCTTTTCGCGGTTTTGACGACCTCGACGACGTACGTGCCCGGCGACACGGAACCCGACGCCGTCGCATCAACGGCTGTCGTATCCGAACTCGTCGCTTTGCCGACCAGCAAGGTCGACGAATACATCAGATCCTGCGCCGCCGTCTTCAACGCCGCCAGTTTCGTGTTGATCGACCGGAAAACGGCTTGCTGGTTCGCCAGATCGGTTTTCCGGCTTTGCAACTTCACGAGAGGCTGGCGTTCAATTTGCATCAATTGATTGATGATCGAATTCGTATCCAGCCCTGATGCAAGGCCGTTTAGGCTGATCATCGACGATATCCTCCCTTCTTCCTGAATAATTTTCTCATTAAAGTTTTTTGTCTATAAACCAGCCGATCAGTTCTTTCAGCTTAGCGGCGAGCTCCAGCAAAAATTCCGGCGGATGACTCGACTCGACTTCCTGGGTGACGAGATTGATAACTTCGACGTAAATCTGATTGGTTTTTTCGTCGTACCGGACGCGCAGCGCGCGATCGACCGCTTTCAGCGATTCATTGGCCTGCTCGATCACTTTCGTCCATTGCTCTTGTTGTTCTGCCGCCAAGACTCCAAACAACCCTGGCATTTTCGCTTCGGCCAAATCCGTCTGTCCGGTCGGCAATGACGACACGGCGCCGGACGACGCGGACGGCGGATTCGCCACAGCCGGATGAGGCGGCTCGCGCGCCGGCCATGCAGAAACAATCGTGTTCCAGTTCGCCAGCATCGCTGTGTCCAGACGCGTTTGCATGGTTGATTCCTCCTTCCCGACATCGTTCTCGCCTGAAACGCCGCTCGTAAGACGGCGAATTTGATCGGGTGTCCATTTGTGTCCTGAAGCCTGCACGTTTTCTTTCCGGATGTCGTCGTACAATTCCGCCCGCATGATCGGGACGTACGTCGGAGCGACGAATCCCAGTTTGACCGTCTCCCCTTCGACGTCCAGCACCTGCACTTCCACGTCGTGACCGATCATCACCTTCTCTCCGACCTTCCTTTTCAGGACGAGCATGTCGACGACTCCTTGCCCAGAGGGTAACGAATCGGAAAGTCTCTGTCATGCAGAATATATTGGCAAGCCTTCCGCGAACCCGGCACCAAGATGATCGGCGCCTTCAAGTTCACGCACGGCCGGTCGTCTACGATGTTGACGATGACAAGCGTCAAGGCCTGCTCCGGAAACCGAAGACCGAGCGATTCTGCCAATTCGTCCGGAATCTCGAACTCGTAGTTTTCCATGACCAAAGATGGCGGCATCACGACAAAACTCAGACCGCCTTCGACGGCATGCAACAAGTAAAACGGCGTGTCCGGAAACGGGACGAGCGCAAACTCGCGGCTTTGCGGCAAGCCGATCAGGCCGTTTTCAAACCTGTAGATTTCCCGCTCCGGCACCGTCAGCGTGCCGTAATGCGGCGACTCGATCTGCCGATAAGTGTCCTCACGCACTTCCATTGCGACGACCGCCTCCGCTTTTTTCGCCCGCTAGACGGACCGATCGACCAAACGGCCTCTGACATCGATATCGACGAATCCCGGCGACACTTCGATGCTCAGTACCTGCGGATTGAAATCGATTTCCGGTCGGTGTGTTTCAACCCGAATGACCGGCCGGTAAGTCGTGACACGAATCGACAGCCGATGTTCCGGCATGACCCCGATGTTCCATTCGACACGCGATTCGTCCAAAAAACGTTGAAACGCGATGTCGCCATACACGTTGCGTTCATGTGCCGCCAAGTTGCCGATGCGGTCGCCTTCGGCCGCCTTACGCGCGAGGCCTTCCAGAAACTGTTCGCGATTCTTCTGTGCCGAAAGCCTCGCCCATTCCGACGGAGATTTCGCGCCGATATCGCTCCAGACTTGCCGCCAGTCGATGTCGATATCCGCCGCGCGGTTTTCGATGTCGACCTTCGCCGGTCTAAAGCGGATGTCGGTCAAACCAGGCCGCCAATGAATCCGGATGTCGGGCGGTTCGCGGCGGATCGACATGTCGTATTCAATCGCCCTCACGGCGCTTCACCCGCATTTACTTGAGGAAATCGACGAGGGAAACCTGCGCGATTCTCGCTCCGACGGCGAGCGACGCTTGTAAAACCGATTCCTGGGTTTTCAGCTGGGTGATCACTTCCGCCATGTCGACGTCGTTGACATCCGACCGCAATTTCTGAAGGCTGATCTGTTCGTCGAGAATTCGGTTTTGGATCAGCTCGAACCGGTTCGTCCGCGCACCGATTTCCGCCCAGCTTCTCTGAATGGCGTCCATCCGCTCCTCGATCTTGGCGATGTCCTGAAGAAGGGCGTTCTGGTCGTTTGCCTGCAAATGCGCAATCACGTCGTCGAGCACCTTGAACACGTTCTGCGCGGAACCCGCCTGGCCGAAAATATCTTCCCCCGGAATGCTGACCGGAACCGATACGCCGGGCGCGACGTTGAGGCGGTAAACCCCGCGGTCCGTCACGTCGTTGGCGGCGTTGGCCAAGGTATAGGGCGCAACGTCGGTTTTCTGGCCGTTGAACATGAATCTGCCGTCATACGTTGAATTTCCTATCGTAACCATCTGTTCTTTCAGCTGCTTGAACTCCGCGGCGATCGACAACCGGGCGTCGGCGGGAACGGTTCCCGTCGCCGCCTCCTGCACGAGCGTTCGAGCGCGGTGCAGCACGTTCATGCTTTGCTGCATGAGCGAATCCATCGTTTTCAGCCAACCGAGCGCGGTGCTCACGTTTTGCAGGAATTCTTCGGACCGGCTCAGTTCCGTGTCGTACCGCATGACGTAGCCGACGCCGACCGGGTCGTCGCCGGGCCGCCGAATGCGTTGGCCGCTGGCGAGCTGATCCTGAAACCGCTGCAGCCGCGCGTAGTTGTTCTGGAGATTTTCCAGCAGCTGCAGATTGAGCATTTTTCCCGTCACGCGCATCATGCATCACTCCCCGGTTACCGACCGACCAAGCCGGTGCGGTTGATGATGCGGTCCAGCATTTCATCGACGGCTGTTAAATGTCGGGCCGCAGCCGCATAGGCGTGCTGGAACTTGATCAAGTCGGCGACCTCTTCGTCCGTCGATACACCGCTGATGGAAGACCGGCGCATCGACGCCGATTGCAAGAGCGCTTCCTGATTCGTTCGATTGCGCGTCGCTTCCGACGATAATGTGCCCATGTTGCCGACGACGGCACGAAAATAATCGTCCGTCGTGCCGCTGGCCAGCGGCGTCAATGAGCTCGTAAACGTAAAACGGAAATCCCGCAGGCTCGCCAGCGCGTGCGCAATATCGCCGTTGCCGCGGATCGGCCGATCGCTGCCGCTGATCGTTTCGAATTTGCCGGAAGCCGCAATCAGATTCGTATCCGATTCGACCGCCGGATTGACCTCAATGTTGTCGATCGTAAATTCAGGCCCGCCCCCCGTAAAAAACGGAATATTGCGTGACGGCGGTTCGCCGAGACCATACCCAAGACGATGCAGACCGTTGAAGCCGTCGACTAGAACTTCCGTCGGAGCCGTCAACACGGTTCCGGCCGTGACAACACCGCTGCCGTCGGCCTTCGGAATATCTTGGGAAGCGACATAACCCGCCGGAAGCGTGACGCGAATCTGCCCTCGAACGAGCGTATCTACCATCGCATTCAATTGGTCGCGCAATCGCTGCACGTCGGTGATCGACTTGCGATAACCGGCCAGTTGACCCGACAAAGCGGCCGCTTCATCCCCTGCAGCCAATAACGTAAACGCAACGCCGTCGACGACTTGTTTGCCTGCGGCCGTTATGCGATACGTACCGTCGCTGAGCTCCTCGACTTGGACGTCGACGATCGCCGACAGCTTATCGACAAGCAAATCGCGTTGATCCCTCAAGTCGTTGGCATGATCGTTCAATCCTTCGATACGACGGATCGTATCGTTCAATCCCGCGATTTGCTGGATGAGCACGTTCGCTTCGCCGATCTTGACCGCGATGTTGGAAGCGAGATCCGCTTCCGTCTGCGTCAGCGCCCGGCCGATGTGATGCAGCGTTTCTGTCAACGCTTTCCCCTTCCCGATGACCTCAATGCGGGCGCTCAAGAGCGCCGGATCGCGGTTGAGCGCCTCCCACGCATTCCAAAACTGGTTCATCACCGCGCTCAACCCCGTTGCTGACGGCTCGTTAATGAGTTCTTCCAGCGATTGTAGAGTGGACTCCCGCACCGTCCATTCGCCGAGAAACGCATTTTCCCGACGATATTGAACATCCACGAGACGGTCGCGCACGCGGACAATCTCATCCGTCTGAACGCCGGTACCGAGCTGTCCCGGAGCAACCGAACGCATAAAGCCGGGGGCCTCGATCGGACGCGTCGCCGACATTTGCACCCGTTGCCGGCTGTAACCTTCCGTATTCGCGTTGGCGACGTTATGGCCGACTGTCAACATCGCGGTGTTGTAGACCGTCAATGCCCGCCGCGAAGTTTCAAGACCGTGGAACGAAGATGTCATCGCCGATCCCCCCTTTTCGTCCGTCCCTCTCTCATTCGTTAGGCTTTCACATCAAGTATTCCGGCTGAACCCCCGGATTTGATCGCCGCTTTGCCATATGTGACATCCTGTCCGCCGCCGGACCAAAACTGAAGCATCGAATCGACGAACACAAGCGCTTGTTCCGTGAGCTGCCGGTTGAGTTCGTTCAATTGTCTTAGATGTTCGACAACAGCGGACAAAGCCTTTTTTTCCTCTTCAAGACGCTGTTTTTCTTCAAGCGATGTCAAAAATCGAATGATATTCTCTATAGTTGCATTCGGAAGCGACATATATCCTTTTTCTCTAAAAAAGCCAATCATCGACTGGTCCAGCTCACGCTCAGCTTTTTCAAGATTGTGCAAGATCACTGTTTCTTTTGCCGTTGCATCCGCAACAGCCAAGATGTTATTTTGGATCAAGGCATCTTTTTTCTTGGTTCCCCAATCAATCAATTCTTCAAAATGCCGCCGCACCTGTTGCAGAGCAAATATGACCCGTTCCGCAGACATCCGGGTTCATCTCCTCTTTCATTCCTTAAGCAGACGCGCAAGCAGTTTTTCCGCGATCAAACGGCTATCGACTGAATAAGTTCCGGCTGAAACCTGCTCTTTCAGCGCTTCGACACGAACCTGTCGTTCAGAAAGGGAAAGTTGTCTTAGTAAACTTCTTGCCTCTCCAGAAATTTCTATCTTATCTTCTTTTTTCTTCAGCTCAGCAGCCCGGCTTTTATCGGAAGGAAACGATTCATGTTTAAACGTCCACACGGCTTTCGATGTCGTCGGTTGAATTCCGTCAACGCCCATTCGGCTCACCTCTTTCAATTCTCAACTTTCAACCAAACGTTCCCGCACTTCGCCATTAGTTCGTATATCGGCAAAGGCCGTTCCGATGTTTAGCGGAAATTTTCGGCGTCATTCTTGATTTTCGCGGATTTTATAAGTCGACGTTCGGCGCTGCTGCGCCGATTCTTTCTCTTCTTTCTCTTTCGCCAGTTGGCCGATGTTTTTGCTGAGCCGGCCGCGGCATTTTTCGCACATCGATCCTTCACGAATCGGTTGGCCGCACACTTCGCACGGATAGCTGATGTTGGCATGCCCGGCAATGGAAATACGGCCGTCCTTGATGAATTTGATGATCTGTTTTTGCGGAACGCCGGTGTTCTCGCTCAATTCCTGAATGGTCGCGCCGCGGTGTTTGCGCAGGTATTCCGCGCATTTCCGGTACATCTCTTCCAGTTCGCCCACGCAGGCGGCGCACACGCCGAGCGGATTTTTGACGTACAGTTTGCCGCACCGCGAGCAGTAATCGAGATTCATGCCGCCGTTTCCCCCTTTCTCCGCGCATTCAGCGCGCCCACGTCAGCCCGTATACGTCGACCGCCCATCGAGCACGGATCGCGGCGGCGCATTCATCCAGCGTGCTTCCCGTCGTATAGACGTCGTCGACGAGCAACACCGCCGGCCTGGTCTTCGAAGTCGTTCGGTCCCCAAGGACGACGTCCGGCCGCGCGGCGAACCGACCGCCGACGACCGCCAGACGCTCCCGCCTCGTTCGAACGCTCTGCTTGCCGACGTCGCGAACGCGAACAAGCAACGACACCAGCGGCAAACCCGCCGATCGCGCAAACCAGGCCGCCATCCTTTCCGTTTGGTCGAACCCGCGCTCAAGAAGCCGCTCCGCCCCGACGGGCACAAACGCGACCGCCGAAACGTCGAGACCGGCGTAATGCCGTTCAAACGCGATTTTCAGCATCCATCCGAACAGCGCGGCGAGCCGTTCGTCGCCGCGGAATTTGTATCGGGCGAGCCATCGTTTCATTTCCGGCGAATAGCGGACAGCCGCGCGATTGCATACGAAACGCCGCGGGATTCCTCGGCGGCAGTCCGGGCAATGTGCCGAGCGACCGCACGTTTCGCACTGCGGGCGTTCGATCCACGGAATGTCCGCATAGCAGCGGCCGCATAACACCAGATCGGCGCCGGTCCGAACACCGTCCCGACAGCGTCGTCCGCACATCGGACAGTCGACGTGCGCCGGTCCGAACCAACGCGCGAAAAACTTCGATACGTTCCTATGTAATATATCGGTACGGCTGCCGATCCCGTAAAGTTCACGGTTCGTCATCGCCGCTCCTGCATCCCTTCGCCGTCGTTTCGGGCGTCTGCCGCAAGTACCCTTTGCGCCGCGCCAGACGGTTCATGCGGCGGATATGGCGGACGGCACGGCGTACGGCCCGCGTCGGTGCTCTCACGAAAAACCGTACGCGGCCGTCCGCGTCGTCGGCCGACCGCCCGGCGCGCCCGGCCATTTGGACGAGCGCCGCTTCGTCGAATAGAGCCGCGTCGGCGTCGAGCACCACGACGTCGGTTTTCGGCACGGTGACGCCGCGTTCCAGCACGGTCGTCGCGACCAATACCCGGATGTCGCCGCGTCGAAACGCGCGGACCGTGCCGTCGCGCTCCGCGTCGCGCGCCGAAACGCCGCCGACGCCGACGCCCGGAAACGCCGCCCGCAACATGCCGACGGCCCGTTCGACGAGCGCCACTTCCGGAACGAACACGAACACCTGCGCGCCACGCGCAAGCGATTCCCGCACCGCATCGGCCACTCGGTCGGGCAAGATGGCCGCCGCGCGGATCGACCGGCTCCGCGTCACCCGCGGTACAGGCAACGGTCGGCCGTGATGGCGGACCGGCACCGTCGCGCACGGCAGCCGGCCGCTCCGAACCGCGCGCACCATTGCGGGCGGCGGCGTCGCCGTCAGAAATACGAACACACCGTCCTCGCGGCAAGCTTTTTCCGCCAGATACGCCAACCGCTCGTCGTTGCGGAACGGAAATGCGTCGATTTCGTCCAGCACCACCAGATCGAACGCCCGCCAAAACCGAATCAGCTGGTGCGTCGTCGCCACGACCAACTCAGCGTTGTCCCAAAGCTGGCGGCTGCCGCCGTACAGCGCCGCCGTCCGCACTTCCGGAAACGCCCTTCGCAATCGCGGCTCCAGCTCCAGCACGACGTCCCGCCTCGGCGAGGCGACCGCAACCCGGCCTTTTGACGCAAGCACTGCTTCCACAAGCGGAAACATCATTTCGGTCTTGCCCGCCCCGGTCACCGCCCAGAGCAAAAAACCGCGACAGTTCCGTCCCGTTCGGTGTTTTCCCGACGCTTGTTCCGCAGAAGGACGGCCTGCCGACAGCCGTTCGCGCAAAAACGCAAGCGCCTGCCCCGCGGCATCCGCCTGAGGCCGGCTGAGCTGCCATTTCGCCGCAATGTCCTCAGTCGCCTCGATCGTCCGGATCACCGCGCGCGAGACGCGGCCGCTCGTTCCGACGACGAGCAGGCCGCAAAACCGCGACCGCCCCATCGTCAAGCACGCTTCGCAATAAGGGCACTCGCTTCCGCAATACGGACAGAACGCGGCATAGAGCCGCTCAGTCTCCCCGCAGCGCCGACAACGGCCTTTCCATTGTCGCTTTTTGCGAAAGTTTCCGAACCCGAACCGTCGTTTCGCCGCGATTTCGACGCCGCCGACGATGGACGCACGGCCCGACAACACCAGCCACTGCACATAGGCCGTCCACGGTCCGTGTTCGGGCGTCCATCCGGACGCCGCAAACAGTCGTTCCGTTTCCGGTCCGAGCAAGGCGCGGCCCGCCAGCCGTTCGGCCAATCGTTCGACAAGTTCGGCGTTCGGGTCAAAGGCTTCGACCGTTTCCGGCAGCTGTCGGACAAGGCACAACGCTTCCTCCGTCGATTCCGCCGAAAACGGAATTGCTTCTCGACCGGCCCGCTTCAGCCGTTTCCACTCCGAAAGCACGCGTTCCGGCCCGTCGTCGAAGCCGGCATAGGTCCGAAACATTTCCTTGTTCCATCGGTCGGCCAGCCAAAGCGACTGTCCCAACGAAAGCCGAGGAGCGACGAACACCGGCTGAGCGTTGCCGCTCTCGATGTTCCAAAACCGGCAGTCCGCTGACCAATCGAGCGTGACGTTCCAGCGCCACGCCGAGTTTTCCCGCAACGCGTACAAGAGTGCAAACATTCCGCCGTCCGCCTCCCGTTTTCAAAAAAAGAACTCCCCGCCGCGGCCCGAAAGCCGCTCGGGGAGTCTGCCCGACTCCTCCGCGCTAGAACGCGGGAACCCGCCATCCCCGACGGGACTGTCTTAAGTCGTACCAATACTTTCTCGATTTCGCCGTCTCCGAGGCGATCGTCTCCGCACCGTCGTAGGCCGCCCACCGGAGCCCTTCGAACCGGCGGGAAAGCCGCGCCACGATAGCCGCCGTGTCGTCGGACGATCCGTCGTCCAGCACGGAGATGCGAATGCTCTTGCCGCGAAGCCGCGCCGTCCAGACGAGCGATCGGACGACCCATTCGATGTGCTGCTGGTTGTTCCTCGTCACCAGTACGAAATGCGGTTCAGGCGTGCGCCGTTCTGCAAACCGCCGATGCCAGAGGTGCACGAACAACAACACAAGACCGTAACAACCCGCGATCCAAAGCAGCCCGCTGACCATCGCGGTTCCCTCCTTGGAACCATGATATGCCCGGGCTGCGAATGCGGTTCCAAATCCGCAGGTTGAGTTCAGATCGTCAGCCAACCGTTTTTGACGGCCATGACAACGGCCTGCGTGCGGTCGTGAACACCCATCTTTTGCATCATGCTGCTGACATGGTTTTTGACCGTCTTCTCGCTGATGACGAGCCGTTCGCCGATTTCACGGTTCGATTTGCCTTCGGCCATTAACGTCAAAATCTGCATCTCCCGCCTCGTCAGCCGGTTTTTCGCAGGCGACGCGCCGCCGGATAGATCGCTTTCCGGCTTCCTCCCGCCGCTTGCCGATTTGGCAGCGCCGGACCTTCCCGCCGAGCCGACTTCTGCAGCCGCCCGGCGAAACTGCCTAAGCAACGTGTCCGTCACCCGCGGATGCACGAACGGATGCCCTTGCGCCACTTGCCGCAAGGCGTGCGCGAGGGATTCCGCATCCATGTCTTTCAGCAAATAGCCGCAGGCGCCGGACTTGAACGCTTCGATTACGTATTCCTCTCCGTCGTTGAACGACAGCATGACGACGCGAACGTCGGGGCACCGTTCCATCAGCCGCGACGCCGCGCTTACGCCGTCTTCTTCCGGCATGTGAACGTCCATCAACACGATATCGGGGTGCAAGCGCTCGCACAGCTCGACGGCCTGCCGGCCGTCTCCGCATTCGCCGACGATCTCGAAACCTTCCTCCATCGAAAGGATGTGTTTGAGCCCTTCGCGGACGAGCGGATGGTCGTCGGCGATCAGAACGCGGACCGGATTCATCATAACGCCTCCCTTCCGGTATTTTCTGCACGTCCCGGATCGGTCGGAATGCGCACGACCAACTTCGTCCCTTCGTTCGGACGACTTTCGACGTCCAGTCGTCCGTTCAATAATTCCGCCCGTTCACGCATGCCGACCAGCCCGTAGCCGGTCGCCTGCTGGAATCCGGCCGGTAATCCGACGCCGTTGTCGCGAACGGTCAACTGCACGGAATCCGGCCGGAACACGAGCTCAACCGACGCGTACGAAGCGCGTGCGTGTTTCAACACATTGGACAGCGATTCTTGTACCATGCGGAAAACCGCAACCTCAATAGGCTGCGCCAGACGTCTCTCCTCGCCCTGGAACGAACAATCGACGCGGATTCTCGACCGCTCCTCGAATTCACGCACGTATTTGCGGATCGATTCGACCAAACCGGCGCGTCCGTCGGACGGCGGGCGCAAATTGAAAATCATTCTCCGCACTTCTTCAAGTTGCGCGCGGATGTCGTTGCGGAGCATCGACAATTCCTGCTCCGCCGCCTCCAACTCCCGCCTCTGCAAAAAGCGCTGCGCGATTTCCGCCCGTAGCGACAAATGCACGAACGACTGCGCGACGCCGTCGTGAAGATCGCGGGCGATTCGCTTGCGTTCTTCCTCCTGCGCGAGAATGATCCGAAAACCGAGTTGCTGCTTCGTCGCGCCGGAGCCGGACGACGCGGTCATCGGTTCGGGATTGCCAGACAAATACTCCAGCACGACGTTGATTTGCGACGCCAGGGCATCCGCCCGAGCAGCGGTTTTTTCGACGAGCCGGAGGCGTCGCCCGAGCTCTTCCCGCCGCTGCCGGGCGTACTTCTCCTTTTCACGGCACACGATCAGCTCGGCCTGCAAGCCGGCGGCCGTCTCATACGCCCGGCGAATGTCTTCTTCATCATAACGCGAAAAATGACGGCTCACCTCGGCCAGTCGGATTCTGGCGCGTCGGAATTCGACCTCGAGCCTGTCCACCGTCTGAATGAGCTGTTCAATCTCTTTTTGCAGAAATTCCAGCTCTTCCGCCAAATGGTCCCTTTCCGTTCGCGCCGCGACGTAGATTTCAAAAATTTGATATTTACTGTCTTCCATTACGGAAATGGCTTGACGTACAATCTGGTCGAGCTGGTCCGCCTGTACCGCCATCTCCATCCCCGCCTCTACCGGCCGTCTTACAGCGACGCGTCGCGGCGCAGCTGTTCGGCTTTGTCGGTCCGCTCCCACGGCAGGTCAAGATCCGTCCGGCCGAAATGGCCGTAAACCGCCGTCTGCCGGTAAATCGGCCGGCGAAGATTCAGCTCGCGGATGATGCCGGCCGGCCGAAGGTCGAAATGGCGTCGAATCAGCTCGGCCAGCCGGTCGTCGCCGACGACGCCGGTGCCGAATGTGTCGACGCGGATCGACACCGGCCGCGCTACGCCGATGGCGTAAGCGAGCTGAATTTCGCATTTTTTCGCCAGACCTGCGGCCACCACGTTCTTCGCGACGTACCGCGCGGCGTACGCCGCCGACCGGTCGACTTTCGTCGGGTCTTTGCCGGAAAAAGCGCCGCCGCCGTGACGGGCATAGCCGCCGTACGTATCGACGATGATTTTCCGACCCGTCAGGCCGGCATCCCCGTGCGGCCCTCCGATGACGAACCGGCCGGTCGGATTGATCAAATATCGCGTCCGGTCGTCGAGCAGCTCTTCCGGAACGATCGGCCGAACGACATGCTCGATCATGTCGCGGCGAATCCGCTCAAGTTCGATCTCCGGCGCGTGCTGGGCGGACACGACGACCGCGTCCAGCCTTACCGGTCGGTCGCCCTCGTATTCGACCGTCACCTGGGTTTTCCCGTCGGGGCGCAAATACGGCAACACGCCTGTTTTCCGCACTTCCGCCAACCTTCTCGCCAACCGGTGCGCAAGCGAAATCGGCAGCGGCATCAGTTCGGGCGTCTCGTCGCACGCAAAACCGAACATCAACCCCTGGTCGCCGGCGCCGAGCGATTCGATTTCCTCTTCGCTCGATCCTTCGCGGGCTTCCAGCGACCGATCGACGCCTTGCGCGATATCGGGCGACTGACGGTTGAGCGAGACGACGACGGCGCATGTGTCCGCATCGAGGCCGAACGAAGCGTCGGTATACCCGATTTCCCGGATCGTTCTCCGGGCGACCGACTGCACGTCCACCGTCGCCGAACTCGTAATTTCGCCGATGATCAGCACCAATCCCGTCGCCACGGCGACTTCGCAGGCCACGCGGGCGTTCGGATCGCCGCTCAAATACGCGTCCAGCACCGCGTCGGAAATCTGATCGCAAATCTTATCGGGATGTCCTTCCGTGACGGACTCCGACGTAAACAGGCGTCGTTCCCCCATCGCTTCTCGTCACCGTCCTACCCCTTGAATGCTTTTGCAACGACGCCGAACAGATCGGCGAAAAATTCGCGAACCGACCGCCAGAACAAGCGGAACCATCCTGCTTTTTCCACATCCTCCGCCGCCACGAGCGTCACCGTGCGCTCTGCGCCGCCGTACCGCACCGTCGCCGTCCCGACCGCATCGCCTTTTCGGATCGGGGCGACCAGTTCTCGTTCGGGCTTCGGCTTTAATTCGATCTCCGGCTGCGGATTGCGGTCGTCTTTTCGGACTACGAACCGGACGGGCTCGGCGACCGCCACGCGCAGTTCGGTTTTTTTCCCTTTTCGGACCGGTATTACGCCCGCCGCATCAAGCGGCACGTCCGCCTCGACCAGCGTCCGCACCTCGAACGTCGCAAACCCGTAATCGAGCAATTTGCGCGTTTCCGAAAACGAAGCCGGTCTCGTATTTGCCCCCATCACTACGCTGATCAGCCGCATGCCGTCGCGGACCGCCGTCCCGGTAAAACAATATCCGGCCTCGTCTGTATGACCGGTTTTCAATCCGTCAAGACCAACATACGCATATGGTTTCATCTCCGGCACGGAAGCGTTGGCTTCAAGCATCCAGTTCCAGTTCACCATCGGTTGTCGGTCGGTTTCGCGAAACTTCAACTGCGGAATTTTGGTAAAGTCGAGCACTTCGGGATGATCGAGCACCAGCCTGCGCGCCAGCGCCGCCACGTCGCGCGCCGACAGCATCGTTTCCCCTTCCGCCGGATAAGTGCTCATCGGCCCCGGCAACCCCGTCGCGTTGACGAATCTCGCCCGTTCCGAGAGTCCCAGCTTACGGGCCATTTCGTTCATGCGGTCGACGAATGCCTTTTCCGATCCGGCGATTCGTTCCGCAAGAGCGACCGAACTTCGGTTACCGGAATAAATCGACATATCCTCAAACAGCTTGCGGACCGTAAACGTCTCACCCGCCGCAATCAACGAGCCCGAACCGCCCGTAGCCGCCGCGGTCTGGCTGACGACGACGGTGTCTTCCCATTTCAAGTTCCCGCTTCGAATCGCGTCCAACACGAGATATTCCGTCATCATTTTCGCCATGCTCGCGGGCGGAAGCGGTTCGTCCGCGTTTTTTTCATACAAAACTTGTCCCGTTTCCGCCTCGATCAAAATGGCGCTTTTCACCTGCAACTGAAGCGGGTCGCCGTCCGCCGCGGCCTTCGCGCCGCCGTCGACGCCGAACGGAGTCCCGCTCGGCCCGACGCCGAACGCCGCCATCAGAACGGCCAATCCGAGGACGATCGCCCGGCAGCCCGCATTCAGTTTTCCGGCCTTCACGCGCGTCCCCCCTTCGATGGCGGCTTTTGCCTAAACGTTTTATTACCAGAAATAGTAGTTCGGCGCTTCTTTCGTGATCTGGACGTCGTGCGGATGGCTCTCGCGCAACCCGGCGCTCGAAATGCGGATGAACTGCGTGTCTTCTTTCAGTTCGCGCAAGTTGCGCGTCCCGCAATATCCCATCCCTTGAATGAGACCGCCGATCAGCTGATGAATGACCTCTTTCAGCGGACCCTTGTACGGCACGCGCCCTTCGATGCCTTCGGGAACGAGTTTGGTTTGGTTTTCCTGGAAATATCGATCCCGGCTTCCATCTCGCATTGCGCCGAGCGAACCCATGCCGCGATACACTTTGTATCTGCGCCCCTGATAAATTTCTGATTCGCCGGGGCTTTCCTCCGTTCCGGCAAACAGGCTGCCGATCATCACCGCGTCCGCGCCGGCCGCGATCGCCTTGACGATGTCGCCGGAATAGCGGATCCCGCCGTCGGCGATAATCGGTACGCCATATTTGCGGGCCTCGGTCGCACAGTCGTAGATCGCCGTAATCTGCGGCACGCCGATGCCGGCGATCACCCGTGTCGTGCAGATCGAGCCCGGGCCCATGCCGACTTTGACGACGGACGCACCGGCTTCGATCAAATCTCTCGTTCCTTCCGCCGTCGCCACATTGCCGGCGATGATCGGCAGGTCGGGATACGCCCGCCGTACCTTGCGCACGACCTCAAGCACGTTCTTGTGATGCCCGTGCGCGGAATCGACGACGAGCACGTCGACGCCGGCCTCGACGAGCGCCGCCGCCCGGTCCATGACGTCTTTCGACACGCCGATCGCGGCCCCGACGAGCAGACGCCCCTGCTTGTCCTTCGCCGCGTTCGGAAATTGGATCGCTTTTTCGATGTCCTTGATGGTGATCAGGCCTTTCAGGCGAAAACGTTCGTCGACAAGCGGCAATTTCTCGATTTTGTGCTTCTGGAGAATGAGGGCGGCTTCCTGCAGTGTCGTCCCGACCGGCGCCGTCACCAGATTGTCCTTGGTCATCACTTCTTTGATCTTTATCGAGTAGTCGTGCACGAAACGAAGATCGCGGTTGGTGATGATGCCGACGAGTCGGTTGTCTTCGTCCACGATCGGCACGCCGGAAATGCGGTACCGGCTCATCAGTTCTTCGGCGTCGTACACATGATGTTCCGGCGTCAGCGAAAACGGATTGGTGATGACGCCGCTTTCGGAACGTTTGACGCGGTCGACTTCTCCGGCCTGCTGGGCGATCGACATGTTTTTGTGAATGATACCAAGCCCGCCTTCGCGCGCGATCGCGATGGCCAGCGCCGCCTCCGTCACCGTGTCCATCGCCGCGCTTAAGAGCGGAATGTTCAGCTTAAGCGTCTCCGCCAAACGGGTGGTGACGTCGATTTCCTTCGGTCCGAACACGTCCGATTTTCGGGGAATGAGCAGCACGTCGTCGAACGTCAAACCTTCCTTCGCGAATTTGGTCTCCCATCCAGACACGAAAAACGGACCTCCCCGTCTCGCGAAGTCTCCGCAAACGTATTAGTGAAATCTTATCAGACGGCGAAAATCGGTGTCAAGCGCGCAAAACGGAAAAACCCGGGTACATCCGACCGAAGCCGGACGACCCGGGTTCTTCCCTTGAGCTGGCTTACGGCCCGGCAGCGACCTACTCTCCCGGGACCCGGCGGTCCCAGTACCCTCGGCGCTGGAGGGCTTAACGGTCGTGTTCGGGATGGGC